>JAHHOC010000424.1 GCA_018677115.1 Arenicella sp.
AACGCAAGAAGTAGTAAGCTGCCGACGTTAATACGACCACGCTCACGACCGCCGAAAATATTGCTGTGAGAGCAAATTTTAGCGTTGAATTCTTATCCGTCTGCTCGGGCGTGGCAGTAGGGGTGAGTTGTTTCATTTCAGATTTAATTGGGCTGCTTTCATTCTATGTGCTGAACCGCAATTAATAAACACAATTCAGTCTACATTGCCCTGCGGCGGCAGGCCTATTAATTCTCTAAAGCTACAATTATCAATTAGTTATGCGCCCTTTATTGATTATTCTGTTTGCCACCCCGGGTTTGTGTATCAATGTCCACTAACGCCGATGCAATGGTGTTCGCGGCTGCTATCCTGGTAAATGACCGCTTAACCTAGCTGTTGTTTTGAATAGTGATAATTTGCCCACTGACACGGTCTCCATGTTAGGAATGTATAATTAATATAATTATTGACAGCCTCAGCCGCGGTGCTTCTAACGCCGTCGCAGATGTCAAAGACTCGATGAGGAGAATATCATGCACCAACTGTTTACAAGTCTTGTTATAGCGGTTTTCAGCCTAACTAGCACGATCGTGATTGCATCCGAGGCAGATAATGCCCCTGGCAATGGAAAAGTGGCCGCCGCAGTATTTGCCGGTGGCTGCTTCTGGTGCATTGAAGCCGACTATGAAAAACTTGAAGGTGTATTGAGTGCCGAATCCGGCTATACCGGTGGGGAAGCGGCCACCGCTAAATACAAACTGGTGGGCAAGAATGACACCGGTCACTACGAAGCCGTTGAAGTAACATATGATCCGGATATTGTGTCCTATACTGAATTGGTGGAATTTTTCTGGCGACAGATTGATCCAACCGATGCTTCGGGACAATTCTGTGACAAAGGGAGTTCTTATCGAAGTGCGATATTTTACCGTACTGAGGAAGAACAAAAAATTGTGCTGGATTCGCTTGCTGCATTACAAGCCAACAAGCCGTTTGATGAGGAAATTGTCACCGCCATTGAGGCTGCCAAACCGTTCTACCCGGCTGAAAAGTACCACCAAAATTACTACAAGAAAAATCCCCTTCGCTATAACTACTACCGCCGTGGCTGCGGCCGGGATAAACGCCTAGCTCAGTTGTGGGGCAAGAAAAATTAATTAGCGTTCGAGTTTTTCCGCACAACTAATGCAATATTCGGTCGCCGGGTCAATCTCAAGCCTGGCCACCGCTATTTTGTTGTCGCATTCCAGGCACAGCCCATACACACCATCATCAATACGTTGCAGGGCAAACTCAATTAATTTCAGTTGGTGCGCCTGCCGTGCAGCACTGGCCTGTGCCATGGCCTGACCCTGCATGGCATCCATGCGCGACAATCTTCCCACCCGGTTCTGATCGAGCTCTACGGTACCGGCCGCTCCGGCCACCAAACCTGCTATGCCCATTACCTGTGCCTGCATTTCCAGCAATCTTGTTTCGAAATACTCCAGATCAAGCGCAGTCACGACATTTCCACCAGCTGTTTAAGATGTGCGCTGCCAGATTAGCTCTTGCACTGACTGGTCGAAACCGATGTCCAACTCGTTCAATTGACCCGCCCGCTCGGTTGTCATTTGGCCAAATTCAAATAGATCCCGGTCCATGAGATGCGACGCAGTGATTCGTGACATCGACTTGAATATATTTATCACGCGCCCCGGTTGCTGACGATCCCACTCGTGCAACATCCGTTTAATATTTTTGCGTTGCAGATTTTCGTTAGAGCCACAGAGATCACAGGGAATGATCGGGAATTGCCGTAACTCGGCAAACTCGGCCAGATCGCGTTCGCGGCAATAGGCCAATGGTCGAATCACTATGTTCTGTTTGTCATCGCTGATTAGTTTGGGCGGCATGGATTTCATGCGTGCGCCGTAAAACATATTCAGGAACAAGGTTTCCACCATGTCATCCATATGATGACCCAGGGCTATCTTAGTCGCTTCCAGTTCACCTGCTACTCGGTACAGAATTCCTCTCCGCAATCGTGAACAAAGTGAACAGGTAGTTTTACCCTCGGG
>JAHHOC010000262.1 GCA_018677115.1 Arenicella sp.
CCTCTACTGGATCGATTTGACATGCATGTTCATCTTCCCAGGCTTGATAGCAGAACATTACACCAACAATGTCCTGATACTGAGAAGTCGGTTGATGTGCGCAAACGGGTTGAAGCGGTCCGTGACCGCCAGCTGCAACGCCAGGGCCAACTCAACAGTGAATTGCAGGGCGAAGATCTCAATCGGCACTGTCGGCTTGATCAGGATATCTATGACTTTTTGGACAGCACCAGTGAACGATTACGCCTTTCAGCACGGGCATACCACCGAATTTTACGGCTGGCCCGTACCATAGCGGATTTGCAGGCAGTCAATAGAATTACCCGCCACCACGTCGCGGAAGCAATAAATTATCGCCGCTTGGATCGCCTGACCTAGGCGCAAAGCCCGCAAATAAAAAAGCCCGAGAGACGAATCTCCCAGGCTCCTGGCTGTATCAGTTTACTGCCGGCCAGTTTGACAACTGGAGCGGTTTAAATGGCTTAACAACCCGTAACGCATAACCAGTGTTAGCGTTATTTTTAACTATAGTTATTTTTAACTATAGAAGGTAAATCTATAGTACGACAATATTTTCAGCTTGCGGGCCTTTGTCGCCTTGTTTAATTTCAAATTCAACTTTGGCGCCTTCATTCAGGGTTTTGAAGCCGGAGCCGCTAATCGCACTGTAATGAGCGAATACATCGGGGCCACCTTCCTGTTCGATGAAGCCAAAGCCTTTAGTTTCGTTGAACCATTTAACGGTTCCTGTAGTTGTAGACATAATCGGTAAATCCTAAAAATATTAATTCACAAACTCTCAATTTTTTCTTTAACAGAATAGTTGGTGAGTTCAACCTTAACGTGAAATGAAGCGGGTAAATATGGAAACCGATATTGTTTATGAACGAAACATCTAGAACTAACATTAAAATCAGTCGTGCATATATAGCATCGCACTTTCAAGCAGCTCGGATTATAGTTGGTTTGCAGAAATGTTCAAACACCAATTGACCGTATAATAAATTAATCCGCAACACGGAATGTTCGTTTGCGGTGGTCGGGTAGGCGCGACAGAGGCGTAACACGCCGAGACAAAAGAGTGCACGGCGCTACTTGCGGCCAAATATCTAGGCACTCTTATGTAAGCCTGACACTCGCCTGAAACGGCACTTGCACACGGCAAATAGATCAGCTTGATCAAGCATAAAAAACGGCTTGCCACATACGCCAGTCAGCGCCTTTAAAAGCACGCAAACAACCCCCACATTTCGCCATATTTTTGTTTTTATTACTTAGACCTTAACGCTAACTTGCTGTATTATCGCGACCCATTCGATGCTGGGTAAGTCGGTTCCGGGATTCATTGAGTCTACCGGGGCAGATACTCGGCATCTTTTACTTTTAGAACAGCAAGAAACATTTAACCGGCTAATTGAGAGACCACCATGGCTGACCTATCGAAATACAGGAACATTGGCATATTCGCACACGTAGATGCGGGTAAAACCACCACCACCGAGCGGATCCTAAGCTTAACCGGCAAGATTCATAAAATTGGCGAAGTGCATGACGGCGAGGCCACCACTGACTTTATGGAGCAGGAGCAGGAACGCGGCATCACCATCCAGTCTGCTGCAACCAGCTGCGAGTGGGCAGATCATCGCCTGAATATAATTGATACACCGGGCCACGTGGATTTCACGGTGGAGGTATATCGTTCATTGAAAGTGCTTGACGGTGGCGTTGGCGTATTTTGTGGTTCGGGAGGTGTTGAGCCGCAGTCGGAAACCAACTGGCGTTATGCCAATGACTCTGAAGTCGCACGCATAATACTGGTCAACAAGCTTGACCGCATGGGAGCCGATTTCTATCGTGTTGTCGAGCAGATCAAGGATGTGCTGGGTGCGAATCCCCTGGTTATGGTGTTACCTATCGGTATTGAGGACGACTTCAAGGGCGTGGTCGATTTGTTGACCCGTAAAGCCTGGGTGTGGGACGAATCTGGTGATCCTACTAAATACGAGATTCAGGAAGTGCCTGCCGATATGGTAGAAAAGGTTGAGGAATACCGTGAACAGTTAATCGAAGCCGCAGTTGAGCACGATGACGATGCAATGGAAGCGTATCTTGAAGGCGAAGAACCAAGCATCGACGCCATTAAAGCCTGCATTCGCAAAGGCACCAATGAATTGGCGTTCTTCCCGACTTACTGCGGTTCAGCGTTTAAAAATAAAGGTATCCAGCTGGTTCTGAATGCTGTGGTTGATTATTTGCCCAGCCCCACCGAAGTAAAGCCAC
>JAHHOC010000445.1 GCA_018677115.1 Arenicella sp.
CCGGCGGCACCGCCGATAACTATGTTCTGCGGTGTCGCGGGTTTTAAAAACACCGTGTAAATAACGCCGTAGCCGACCATGGAAATCAGTGTCAATATGGCGGTCAGGCTATTCACTTTGTACACCAGCAACACCATGCCCAGTACACATAATAGTGTGGCAAAAGATACCGCTTGCCATACAGCCAATCCGCCCGTCGCGAGCGGCCGAGCCCGGGTGCGGGCCATCATTGCATCGGCGCGCATATCTATCACCTGATTCATGACCGCACCGGAAGAAGCCGCCAAACCTATCCCCAGCGATGCCGCCAGCACCGAGCCGAGATCGGGTATGCCAGGGACTGCCAGCAACATCCCAACCACCGCGGTGAATACAATCAGCATAACCACGCGGGGTTTGGTCAGGTCATAATATTGCCGAAACGCACCGCTTAGCGTATCCGCTTGTCCGGCGCCGGAATGCATTTTTGTGGATTCGGCCATTGCTAACCGATCTGCGAAGTCTTTAACAGGCGTTTGATGTCTTTTTTGATCATGCCCGGATCGGCATTGGCTGGGTAACTCATCATCAGGTTACCAGCCGGATCGATAATATAGAAGCGGTCCTGTTGCGCTTCCGGGGGTTCGTTTTCAAGTTTAAGCACCCGGGTCCACTCATCAAAATCATTGAACGGGACTGAGTAAGACTCGACTGGACTGTACTTTGCGGCGAGGTCGAGCGCAATCTGGGGTAACAATTGGGTGTGCAGAAAAACTGTCCGGATCCGCCCCATGTTGTTGTTTTGCATAAAACGGAGTTGCCTGATTTTCAAAATATTATCTTCACAGGCTTGGGTACAATTGCCATTGGCAGTCACCAGGAAAATCCACTGCCGGCGCATTGAATCCAACTCCACCACAGCGTCACCATCTTGCATCAACAGGTTTTCTACCGGACGTACTGGAGTGTATATATCGCCGTAGTTGCTGAAGCTTTGCGGTTTATATAGAAATGCGCCAATGATGGGTGCGGCAAAAACGACCAGAATCATAATAAGCTGTACGCGGTTCCAAAATACGCTTTTACGATCTGCACTTTGTGAATTACTCATTTCATTCATTAACGCTGTCACCTACGTTGTATATTCTTTATTAACAGGACCAAACAGGCGATGCTAAACACCGCAGCCATAGCAAACCACTGAAACGCATATCCGTGATGCTTGGCCACCCACTTATCATCTATTATCGGCCACTGCCGCACCAAACCGTCGCCCTGATCAGAATCGGGCGCTAATTCTAACACTAAAGGTAAAACACTGAGTTCACTATGCTCAGCAAATTCTTCCAATGGCAGATACTGCCAAACGGCGCCCTCAAAAACCGGATATTGTTCATCCCACAACGGCGGTTTCGCAACCGGGTTGACCAATCTACCGCGCAACTTCTGAGGGCCGGCAGGTGTCGGATATGTGGGCTTAATATCTCTTGACGCACCGACAGGGATCCAACCTCTTTTCACCATTAAAGCGGTGCCCCCCTCACTTCGAAAAGGTGTCATCACCAGGTATCCAACCTGCGAATCGACTACCTGATTATCGATCAATATTGAATGATCGGGAAGATAGGCGCCGGACACAAGCACCTGCCGGAAGCGCAGCCCATCGAGATCATCAGAACCCTTCTCAAGCAGCAGGTGATCCAGTGAAATCGGCGCCTGGCTCGCTTGGGCAAGGGTTTGATCCAGAATCAATTGCTTTTGTTCGGCCCGGTCTAATTGCCATACGCCGAGGCGCAGCATTATCAGGCACACAACAACTGCGCCGATGATTAATAGCGGTTTTCGCAATATTTCACTCGTTGTAAGCATTAAACACCGTAAAATCAGGTGCACGCAAGATAGCACACAACGGTGTGCGCAGAATCAAGGGTTGGAGATTTCAGCATGACCAAAGCCATCATAATAATCCTGTTCGTCGCCATGGTCATCAGCCTCGGTGCAGGCCTGTACCATCTTCTGAAAACACCGGATGAGCGCGACAAGGGCGACAAAGTAGTAAAATCGCTGACCTGGCGCATAGGCATATGGGTGGTATTGTTTGCCTTCATTCTGATCGCGATCAAAATGCAATGGCTGCAGCCCAGCAATTCGGTCAACCCTATCAACTTCAACCAACAACAGCAGCAACGCATAGATCAACAGGAAGGCAACTAA
Organism: Arenicella sp.; assembly: GCA_018677115.1. Lineage (GTDB taxonomy): Bacteria > Pseudomonadota > Gammaproteobacteria > Arenicellales > Arenicellaceae > Arenicella. Next base: position 2,194 of record JAHHOC010000445.1, read on the forward strand.
CATAGCATGTTGACAGGCGTCCTCAGAAAAACACGTTTCTGGCCCACCGTACAGCAGATTTTTGGTAAGGATTTTGTGGAGACATAAACATAAAAAGGGCGTCCTGTGACGCCCTTTCTACACACATAGCAATTGATGCTCAGAGAATATACACAAATATAAACAAGCCTACCCAGACCACATCAACAAAGTGCCAATACCAGGCGCCGGCCTCGAACACGAAGTGCCGCTCCGGGGTGAAATGCCCCTTGATTACGCGCAGCAAAACGATAAACAGGATGAATGCGCCGAGGGTAACGTGGAAACCATGAAACCCCGTCAACATGAAAAACGTTGAACCATAAACACCGGTACCCAGTGT
>JAHHOC010000029.1 GCA_018677115.1 Arenicella sp.
GAGATGAACTACGGCGAAATCCTGCTGAACACCCGCACCGGTGATAATAGTGGAGCGTTCGGTGCAACTGGCTTCAGCAGCATCACGACCAGCAACCTGCAAACTACCGGCGGGCAGATTGTATTTGATCGTGACCAGAATCCGGCCAGCTCTTATTACGCGCCCGGCGAGTTGGTGCTGACTACCACTGGCGATAGCAGCATCTCGATGGGTGACGGCTCTTCCAGCTACGTCGGGTCACTGCCGACCGCACTGGGACTGCGCTCGGTGACCTGGCAGCAGGATGGGATTGTGAGCTGGGATAGTGGCGCAATTGATGCAAGTGATGCTGAACTTAGTTTTAACATGACCAATGATCCACCATTGGCGCGCTCGTCGGCAATCTACAACAATTACGGCGCCATTTTCTACGCCAACGGCGATGCCGCCGATGGTGACTTCACTTTCACTGTAGATGGCGGCCAGCCTGGCACCTTTTACAATGCTGGTTTGCTGATTCACGATGATGCCGCTACCTCGAGCGTCATGAATATGATCGTTGACAACAGCAGTGGTTTAATCGATGTGCCTTATGGCACGCTGAATATATCGGGTGGCGTGACTGCTACCGGCGGTTATTTCACTGGCAGTGGCACATTGGATGCCGATGTCACCATTCAGGATTCGATCGTCTCACCCGGCAACTCACCGGGCGTGTTAACCATAAACGGCGACCTTGATGCCAGCGCCGGTGGCAACACCTTTGTGTTTGAGGTCTATGCGGATTCCAATCTGTATGATCGGTTGATAATCACCGGCGAAGCCATCATTACGTCCAATAATTCGGTCAATGTAATCCAGACAGGCCAGTTCGAATACGACCCAAATGCGCCGAACGCACCGTATGATGGAGAGAGTTTCCTGTACAGTGCAATTGTTGCCTATGGCGCGAGTTCCAATATTGAAGCGTTGCCCACTGTTCACACCACGGACGACGATACGGTAATACCGGGCGAAAATGTTGCCAGTTCGAACGAATTCATCCTGACCTTCAATCGTGTAGATGGTGACGTCGACGATGGCAGTAAGTCGACCGTTGAAGATGGCAGTGAGTCGACCGTTGAAGATGGCGGTGATTCGACCGTTGGAGATACCGATGATACGCCTGATTCGCCTGTATTAGTGTTTCCCGATGACATCATTAATGTACTGGTCAGTCTGTCTGAAGCTGAGCAGCAGGCTTATCTCGAATCAGAACGGCGTCGCAAGAAAATGAAGAAGGTCAATATGTGTGTGGGGACCTGACCGCAGTGCTGATTAGCCAGTAAAATAAAAATTAGCTTTGCGGCGCAGTTTTTGCTGGTGCGGCTACGACCGTAGATGTCTGTAAATGCACATATGTTTGTCACGTTCCGTCTACAGCGCGTCGTGAATCGTTTATCATGCTGTGATGAAACGCAATCTCGTCATTTTCAGTATTCTGCTCACGCTGATTTTTGCGCTGGACCTGTTTAAAAAGGAAGTTGACCTGGGATTTACCCGTTTTACCTTTAACCTCGGATTTACCGACGCGCTGGAACGTGGCGCTTACGATATGCGTGTGCGCCTGTCGGCCAGTGACGAACTTGACCCGCGTGTGGTTATCATCGATATCGATGAGAAGAGTCTGCGCGAGCAGGGCCAGTTCCCGTGGCCGCGGAGCCTGGTTGCCGATCTGGTTACTGCTGCGTTTGATGACTACCAGGTAGACACGCTGGGATTCGACGTGTTGTTCGCTGAGCCGGAAGACAGCTATACGGTCGACGAGATTGCCGCTGCCTTGACTGAACAGCAGATTGATATGGTCGAGCTGCAGGCGCGGCGTGGCGATCAGCAACTGGCGAACGCAATACAGGACCGGTCTGTGGTGATGGGGATCGTATTCGAAAACAAGGGTACGGGCGTTGAGCATGAGCCCAGTGTGGGTGTATTGCCGGCTGCTTTTTTCGGTGATGATGCCGAGCTGAACAAAAAACTGATCAACGAATCCGCCGCCCGTATCGCTAAGAGATATAGCGCTAATATTCCGTTGTTGCAGGATGCAGCCGGCCGCGCAGGATTCTTCTCGATTTTGGTGCAGGAACCTGACGGTATCATCCGTCGCGTGGGTGTGCTCAATCAATATGAGGGCAAACTCTACGGCAGCCTCGCCCTGCAACTGGTGTCTGCCTATTTTATGGATGAGCCTGAACCGATCCTGATTGATGATCCGGACGATGGCTATGCCGGCCTGGAAGGCATCCAGATGTTACATGCCGCCATCCCGCTGGACGGCGAGGCCGGTGTCTATGTGCCTTATTCGCAGGCACTGGTGGGCTATGAATATGTATCAGCCACCGAGTTGCTGACGGGGGAGTACCAGGGTGATATCAGTGGTGCCATCGCTCTTGTTGGCACCTCGGCATCCGGGCTGGTCGATCTGCGGAGCACCCCTGTGGCGCCGGCATTGCCGGGTGTGGAAGTGCATGCCAACGTGGTATCCGCCATGCTGGATGGTAACTTCAAGGTCAAACCAAACTGGGCTACAGCCGCTGACTTGCTGATACTGGTCGGGATCGGCCTTATCCTCGCCATCGGCCTGCCCTACACTTCTGCCTTGTGGAGCACACTGA
>JAHHOC010000456.1 GCA_018677115.1 Arenicella sp.
ACCTTATCCTGGCAGCAGTCAACGAAGGTGCGTTGGGCATCGGCCTGGTTGCGGTCATTGTGGTAAGTTCGCTGATGGCCGTCGTCTATGTCTGGAGAGTGTTCGAGGCGGCCTATTTCCGGCAGCCACAAGGCACTGCGACCCCGGTTCGCGAAGCACCAATAGAGTTGCTGACTGTCACCTGGCTTGCGGTGCTCGCCAATATATACTTCGGGGTGGCTTCTGTGGTACCGGTGTCGCTGTCATCTACTGCAGCGGAACTTTTACTGGGCCACATGCGATGACGGCCGAAAACACCATACTCGTGGCCCTGGTGTTGCCAGTAGCAGGTTCTGTTGGTATCGCCCTGGCCGGCCGGGTCGGCGCTAACCTGCGCGAAACTGTCACCATGCTGACCGCATTTGCTCTGTGCGGCACTGTCTGGAGTCTATTGCCGGCTGTCATTGCCGGTCAGCGTCCTGCTGTCAGCCTGTTGCAAGTAGTGCCGGGGATTGAGATTGCCTTTCGGGTCGAACCGCTGGGAATGCTGTTTGCAGCGCTCGCCTCGGGACTATGGATCATCAACTCCCTATACTCGATAGGCTATATGCGCGGCAACCGGGAAACGCACCAGACGCGCTTTTACGTTTATTTTGCTATTGCACTCGGCGCCACCATAGGCACTGCGTTTGCGGCCAACCTGTTCACCCTGTTCCTGTTCTACGAGATGCTGACCCTGTCGACCTATCCACTGGTGGCACACAAGGGCGACGACAAATCAGTTCGCTCGGCCCGGGTTTATCTCGGCGTGTTGCTGGCAACATCGATAGGTCTGTTATTACCGGCCATCGTATGGACCTACCTTGTTGCTGGCACCGGTGATTTCACTGCCGGTGGCATCCTCGCCGGTAAGCTGCAAGGACCCGCGGTCGGTCTGTTGCTGGCGCTGTTCGTGTTCGGAATCGGTAAGGCAGCGGTGATGCCGGTACACCGTTGGTTGCCTGCGGCAATGGTGGCACCTACGCCGGTGAGTGCCCTGCTACACGCAGTTGCGGTGGTCAAGGCTGGTGTGTTCGCGATCACCAAGGTTATTGTGTATGTGTTCGGAATCGACTTTCTGGTCTCTGATCCAGGCAGTTCATGGTTGCTATGGGCAGCGGCGTTCACGATAATCGCCGCCAGCGTTGTCGCGCTCAGGCAACAAAATCTGAAACGTTTGCTGGCCTATTCCACCATCGCCCAGCTGTCATATGTGGTGATGGCTGCGGCAATACTGCGGCCACTGGCAGAAATTGGCGCCGCGCTGCACATTGTTGCGCACGCCTTTGGCAAGATCACCCTGTTTTTTGCTGCAGGCGCAATCTACACAGCGGCAAAGAAAACCGAATTATCCCAACTCCGGGGTATCGGTCGCCGCATGCCGTGGACCATGACTGCATTTACCATTGGCGCACTGAGCATGATCGGTGTGCCGCCTACCGGCGGATTCGTATCCAAGTGGTATATTCTTGCTGGTGCATTGCAGGCCGGCAATCACCTTGCCGCGGCTACAATTATCGCCAGCACGGCGCTCAACGCAGCCTATTTTCTGCCCATCATCTACATGGCGTGGTTTGTATCCAGCGATAGTTCTTCCGGGGATTCTCATGGTGAAGCGCCGTTTCCGGCGGTTCTCGCACTTACTGTTACCGCTGCACTGACAGTGGGATTTTTCTTCTTTAATCAGCCGGTACTTGAGCTGGCAAGGCAGATCGGGCAAGGAGTTTCGCCATGAGTCAAACGCCAAACGATCACTGGCTGGTGAGGGCCGTAACCATCCGCCGTTTGTGGTGGCTGTTCATCGCAGTGCTGGCGTTAACGGTACTGGCTCAATTGCTGTTCAAAGTGAAAGGCTATTTCGGTATCGATAGCTGGTTTGGCTTTGGCGCTGTCTATGGCTTTGCTGCCTGCCTGCTGATGGTGTTGCTGGCAAAGTTACTGGGTGTCTGGTTGAAACGGGACGAACACTATTACGATGATGAGGGCGCCGATGACTGAAATTGCTTCGCCCGCATTTATTTTGCTAGCCGGGGCACTGCTCACCGCTTTGCTCAGCCAGCGATGGCGTGCGGTGGTGGTGCTGGGAATCCCGGTCGCAACCTTGTGGGCAGTGTGGCAGGTACCGGACGGAGTAATGTCCACAGTGTCTTTCCTCGATTACCAGATTGAACCAGTCGAGGGCAGCCCAGTGCGTCGCCTGTTTGCCACCATTTTTGCCCTTATGGCCTTTGCCGGCGGACTTTATGCCTTCCGCCAGGCTCGCAGGTATGAATTAGCTGCGGCGCAAGCCTATGCTGCCGGTGCTGTGGGCGTGTGTTTTGCGGGCGACCTGATCACCCTGTTCATCTACTGGGAGTTGATGGCGCTGTTCTCAACCATCGTCGTATGGTGTGGCGGTACATCAGCCTCCCGTGCGGCGGGCATTCGCTACGCCATCATGCACCTGCTGGGCGGCGTTATCCTGATGGTCGGCATCATTGGTAACCTGATACAGACCGGCTCCATCGATATCCAGCCCATGCTGGCGAACAATTTAATGACTTGGATGCTACTAATAGGCATCCTGATCAACGCGGCCGCGCCGCCAGTATCCGCGTGGCTCGCCGATGCCTACCCTGAATCCAGCCCCACCGGATCGGTATTCCTCTCTGCCTTTACCACCAAATCAGCGGTGCTTGCGCTGATCCTGCTGTTTCCAGGCGAACCGGTACTCATCGGGGTCGGTCTGTACATGGTGATGTATGGGATTATTTACGCTCTGCTTGAGAATGATGCCAGGCGGATACTGGCGTACTCAATTGTCAACCAGGTCGGGTTCATGGTTTGCGCCGTAGGAATCGGCACGCAGATGGCACTCAACGGCGCCGCCGCTCACGCCTTTGCACACATTATTTACAAGGCATTGCTTTTCATGAGTGCCGGGGTGGTCATGTATCGAACCGGCAAGACAAGATGCACCGATCTGGGGGGCTTGTTTCGCACCATGCCGCTGACAACGATTTGCGGCATTGTCGGCGCACTGGCGATTTCCGGCTTTCCACTGACATCGGGATTCACTACCAAAACCCTGATTTCCCAGGCCGCCATCGACGAGAGCCTGATCGTGGTGTATTTTCTGCTGGCAGCAGCATCCGCCGGGGTATTCCTGCATGCGGGCATTAAATTCCCTTGGTTTGTATTCTTCCAGCGGGATTCAGGTTTGCGGCCGAAAGATGCGCCCTGGAATATGGCCGCGGCTATGGTCCTGTTCTCAGCACTGTGCATCCTGATCGGCGTTTATCCCGATGTTTTTTACCGTTTCCTGCCCTACCCAGTGGATTATGTGCCCTACACCGCCAGCAAAGTGGTTTTTTACCTGCAGTTGCTGCTGTTCTCGGGACTCGCGTTCTTCCTGCTGTTGCCTCTGATGCAACGCACAAAAACAATAAGCCTTGATACAGACTGGCTATGGCGCATTGCCATGTGGCATATCGCAAAGCGAGTCTTAGGCGCACTGGCGAGCATCGGCATCGCGTTTGAGTCGCAGCTTTCACACCGCTTGTCGGCACTGCGGGCGGGAGTGAAGCAATCCCTGTCATTGCGAT
>JAHHOC010000465.1 GCA_018677115.1 Arenicella sp.
ACATGGATTTTGATGCCGATGGCCGCTGGAATGCGCCGGGTCTGTAGTTAATCGGCATTTTGTCGGTTGTCAGCATGCAGCTAGGTTTCAGGTACTATCTGTCGGACCTCGGCAGGTTATTTACGGCGGCTTGCTTGTTGCTTCTGAGCGCCTGTCAGAATACCGATGATGCCGAGATAGCTTGTTCTCAGGCGGGAGCAGAGGCCACCTTCATCGCCATCCCGTCCGGTGACTTCACTAAAGCAAACTTACCGGTTTACCCGGAGGAGGGCACCCCGGAGCTGGTGTCAGTTGAGGCGTTCCAGATGCAAAGTACGGAAGTCACCAACGCGCAATTCAGCACTTTCGTCGAGGCCACAGCGTATGTCACCGACGCAGAACGACCCAGAGCCATCAAACAGGAAGAGGGGTCAGCCGTATTTCCCGTATCAGAAGAACCCACGGAAAATGCCCGATGGCAGCTGGTTAAAGGCGCCACCTGGCGCCATCCCGACGGTCCGGACAGTTCCATTGAGGGAAAAGCAAAACACCCGGTAGTCCATGTGTCACTGCGCGATGCGCGGGCTTACGCGCAATGGGCGGACGGGCGGTTACCCACCGAGCTTGAGTGGGAATATGCCGCAAGCCTCAGCGTCCCGTCGTTGAGCCGCGCTGACTCTGGTGCCTATAATGATCGCGGACAACCTGTGGCCAACACCTGGCAGGGTGTGTTCCCGATGGTCAATTCGGCGGCGGACGGTTTTCACGGCAGCGCCCCGGTGGCCTGTTTCCCGGCAGGCAAAAACGGACTGTATGACATGATTGGCAATGTCTGGGAATGGACCGACACGCCCGTTTCCAAATCAGCACATCTGATAAAAGGCGGTTCGTTTCTATGCGCTAATAATTTTTGCAAGCGATACCGCGCGGCGGCAAGACAGCAACAGGATATCGATTTCTCAACTAACCATCTCGGATTTAGAATCGTCAAGGATCTGCACCAATAACAATTAACAGCATAATCAACCAGATCTTGTGGGGACTGATGACATTTCTGGTCAGGGTTAGTTGGTACCCCGTATAGCCTTGCTAGTTAAGTAATAACCCTGAGCGGGTGACTTATATAAGACAAATAACCACTTGCATCTGTAAATGATAATCATTATCATTTACTTTATCGATAAGCAACTATTTGAATTTGATAACGCGATGATTGAAATCGGCTCAATGTGGACTGTGAACCAGGGTGCGAAAGCCCGGGTTAGTGGCTTCGCAGGTGTGTCCGCTGCGTACCTGAAGCGCATGCGCGAAATCGGCCTTGATATAGGCGCCGAAATCATTTGCCTGAACCAGCCGCCTTTTTCGGCGCCGCGACAATTTCAAATTTGTGATGGTGTTTTTTCCCTGGATAAAGACATCGCTGACTCGATTCAGGTAACTCCCTGCTAGCGCTCATCTCGCGTTAGCCGCTCACCCAGCGAAGGCTCTGATAGCCGTACACCGTGTCCAATATCCTAGTCGTAGGCAAACCCAATTCGGGTAAGAGCCTGCTGTTCAATCGGCTGACCGGGGTCACACAAAAAGTATCCAACTTCCCCGGTGTCACCGTGGAGATAAAATCGGCTGCCTTCCGCAAACACCAGCTGATTGATTTCCCCGGCACCTATTCACTCGACCCCTTAACCAAGGACGAAAAAATTGCGGTCGACCAGTTCGTTGAGTCGATTACCAATAAAACAGTGAAGGGCGTGCTGTGCATGCTTGATTCCACCCGCCTTGAGCGCAGCCTGGTGTTTGCCCTGCAGGCACAGCAGGTGGCGATGAAAGCAAATGTGCCGGTGGTGTTTGCATTGAACATGATGGACCAGATTGACCGCATTGGTGAAACCGTCGATGTGGCTGGCCTGCAACGTGATCTGGCCTGCAACGTCTACCCCATTTCAACCCGGCACGGGCAGGGGCTGGATGAATTATCTGATGCGCTCGACGAGATGGCGAGTTACCCGGACACCTTTCTCCCCTCTCCTATGCCGGATCTGGATTTTGATCCGGTGCGGCGCGCGCATGAATTGCATGAGGTATACGGAGCCAGCGTTGATAAATTGCTCGCCATGCAGAACCGCCTGGATAAATTCTTTTTATCGGGTGTTGCCGGCGGGCTGGCCTTTGTGGCCATCATGTTGCTGCTGTTTCAGTCCATTTTTACCTGGGCGGTGCCGCTGATGGATGGTGTCGAAGCCGGCATCGAATGGCTCAGCGTAGTGGTGACCGGCAATATGGCAGATGGCGTATTCAAGGACTTCCTGATAGATGCCATGTTCGGCGGGGTGGGGTCGTTCCTGGTATTTGTGCCGCAGATCATGGTGCTGACTTTTATCATCGGACTGCTGGAAGACACCGGCTACCTGGCCAGGGCCTCGGTTATCTGCCACCGCGGGTTGAGCCGGGTCGGTTTGAGCGGCATGAGCTTCGTGCCATATCTGTCAGGCTTTGCCTGCGCCATACCGGCCATGTTTGCGGCGCGCACGATCGCTTCCCCGCGGCGGCGGTTGCTGACGATTCTTACCATCCCGCTGATGTCCTGTTCAGCGCGGTTACCGGTATACAGCTTATTAGTGCTGGTGCTGATCCCGCCAACCAAAACACTCGGCGGTTTACTGGATGTTCGCGGTCTGGTTTTCTTTGGGCTGTATATGCTGGGAATTGTGGCGGCATTGGTGGTGTCAGCCCTGTTGTCAAAGTACGCGGTTAAAAACCAAGACGATGTGCCGTTTATTCTGGAGTTGCCGCCGTATCGGCTACCATCCTGGAAGCCACTGATTCAGCGAGCGATAAACAGCGCCAAGGCCTTTATCAGCAAGGCAGGGCACGTCATTTTTGCCGTCACAGTGATCGTCTGGGTGCTGGGGTAC
>JAHHOC010000476.1 GCA_018677115.1 Arenicella sp.
GGCACAGACCTATCACAACCTTGAGGTGATCGTGGTGGACGACCAGAGCCCGGATAAGTCTATTGCCCTGGTTGAGAAGCTTGTTGCGCGTACACAGGAAACCCGAGTACGTATTGTGCGTCAGCAGAATCGCGGCCTGGCCGGCGCCCGTAATACCGGCATCCGTGCTGCCACTGGTGATTTTGTGGCGTTTCTGGATTCTGATGATTTCTGGCAAGAAGACAAGATTGAACAGCACCTCAAACTAATGCAGGCGCAGCCTGAGTGTGGCGTCAGCTTCTGCTCATCATTGTTTGTGGATGAACAGGGGCAGTCACTGGAGCGGCTGCAGGCACCAGCTAGAAAGCACAATTTTGACGCCGGCACTATTTTTTGCCGTAACCCGATTGGTAACGGTTCAGTGCCGGTAATTCGACGGGATGTTCTTGAGCAAGTCGCCTTTAAGGAAAAGGGTAAAGACTATGTACAATATTTTGATGAGTCACTGCGCCAATCCGAGGATGTGGAGTGCTGGACGCGGATCTCGATTATTAGCGGCACGGAGTTCGCCTACATCGACCAGCCACTGACCAATTACCGCCTTAATAGCGGCGGTCTATCGGCCGACGTCGACAAACAGTTCGAGACCTGGTCGCGGGTATTGTTAAAACTAAGGCAATATGCGCCTGAGTTTGCTGAGCACTACGGCCCACTGGCGAAAACATTTCAGTATCGTTACCTGGCACGCCGCTGCGTATTTCAAGGGCAGGGCAACTACGCCCTGCAGCTGATGTGGCGGGCATTCAAGACCAGGCCGCTGGCGTTATTCACCGAATTCCGCAAGACTCTGGAAACGCTGGCCGCCAGCCTGCTGATGAGCTGCCTGCCGCACAGCTGGCAGTTAAAGTTGGTAGAAAAACTGGTTTAAAGCTCGAATCCGGATTAAAAGGGTTTTGATCCCTGCTGTGGGCAAAGTATTGCTCCGTTCACATTGAATTCTACCCAGCTTAAGTCGCCAGCTTAAATCAAGCCAGGGTTTTTTTATCGCAGTTCTTGAGTGGACCTATGGGGCCGGGGCTGGCCTGCGCTTGACTGCTGTCAGGCAATGTTCAGGGCCAGCCTGAATTGCCAGTATGCCCAGCGCTTGATGTCCCTTTTGGTTCTCGGGTCGGAGAGTAATTGACGCGCGATGGTGCGGTTACCGCTAAGCAGGTTACGCCGCACCAGGTCGAACAGATGGATGCTGATGTAACACTTCAGTGACTTTTGCAATCGGTCAGGAATCAAGTCCTGTTCGAGTTGCTGCTGAAGTCGCTGGCTGAAGGGCATTTCACCATCCGGGGCAACGGATTGCATCAGCGAGTTTGACGCTGCTTCGTAGTAAGTTGCGCAGACTCTGGGGCTGAATGCGATGCTGTAATGCAGCGCCAATTGTGACCAGACGGCCTGGTCTTCTCCCATGTTCTCGTTCTCCGGAAATCCTCCCAGTTCGATCAGTGCATCTTTAGCAATACAGACTGTTGACGAAGTCACCGGGAGGTCACCGGACGCGGCTGATCGAAAAAAATCAGGCAATATCTGTGGGCTTGCCGAATCGGTCAGGCCGGTAATGTTTGCCAGGCGGATTTTGCCCGATTCCGAGTCACAGAAGCGGTAACTAGTACAGAAGGTAGCCGCATCCGGAAACTTCTGTAGCATTGCCCTGATTTCGGCAAGAAAATGCTCGTCGTAAGTATCGTCAGCATCGAGAAAAGCAACCAGCTTGCCTTTAGCCAGGTCAATCCCGGCATTACGTGCCGCTGAAACCCCACCATTGGCCTGTGCGTGAACCTGGATATGGTGAGCGGGATGCGCCTGTTGCAGGCTTTCAGCTATGTTGCATGAGCCGTCAGTGGAACCGTCGTCTACCACGATGAGCTCGACGTCGTCAGTGAGTTGTTGAATCACCGAACTCATTGCGCGGTGGATTGAGTCCTGTTTGTTAAACAGAGGAATTACTACAGAAATATGCATGTTATTTGCCCTCCGCAGGCATTATAGGTTGTGAGTTAAGGCGTTCGGAGAGAAGCCTGAACTGTGCCAGTAAATTGGCGCTGTTAGTGTCTACATCATGAATCGAGCTACGCAGACCGATGCCGATGAGAAGCCATGCCGGCCAGGTGAGATAGGCCAGTGCCTCGATGTTTTCAGTGAGTGAGAACAAACCGAGTATCAGGCACATGCTGAGAGCCAGTCGTGAACTGACCTGGTACTGTGCTTTCACCAGTAGCACGCAGGCGGTCAGCATAAATGGGATCAAGAAGCTTAAAAAGCCGACCATTCCTTTAACAAATAACAGCCCATACCAGTTGTGATGTGAGCCGATCGGCATGAATTCGACGAAGTGGGTACCGGTTTCGACCACGCCGTGGCCGAACCAGAATGCTTCCGCCTGCCAGCGATAAAGGGCAATGTTGGCCAACGCTTCACGCACGCGCGTGGAGTCGGCCCGGGCCGACTTAATGTCTGCAAGTAAGGTCATTAGCTGTTGTGAGATCGGTTCGAACAACAACACCAGGCCGAGCAAGCAACACGCCGTACTGATGATGATCCACGGGCGGGTCAGGCGTGATAAGGCCCAAACGCTGATTGGCACGATCAGCATAACCAACATACCCATGCGTGACGCGGCCATTAAAATCATCAGGGCGTTGCCGAGCAGGCCGACAACGCGCCACTTGAGATCTTTCTCGAACCAGGCGCAGAGGAAATAAAGATTGGCAACGAAACCTACGGCCGGCGCCCAGGGCGCAAAAAAGCGCCAGCGTGGTGCACCGTTGAAGGGGTCGATTTCATACAAAATCACAGTGAAATATTCAGCACCGGCGCCACCGAATATTTTCAGCGGCGACACATAGAGATGGCCGGGCAGGCCGGCTACGTAGGCAAATACCAGCAGCGGTGTCAGCAACAGGGCAATGAGACCGATGACACAGGCTGCCCGGCAGATGATCTGGTAACGCAAATCAAGACAAAAGCCGAGTACCACAAAAATTGATAGCAATGCCCAACCCTTGGCCCAGCCAATGGTGGATTTGACCAACTTTACCAGCCCCAGGTTAAAATCAACATGGCCGATAATCAGGCAGAATTGCAGCATGATTGCGCTACCGATCCACAGGTAGACCAGCCATGTCGAATTCTGTTGCGGAAAAGGTTGCGCGGCCGACCAGCGAAGTATCACAGTGACCACTAAGGCCCAGCCAAGCACCGGGGCCAGCAGATACAGCGCACCCAGCGCATACAGCAGGAAAGTAAAAGTAATGCTGCTTACGACGATGCGTTCATCCGTGCTCTGGGGGCCAAATTCACCCCATCGGGCGACGGTATCAAAATGTCGATGAAATGGCAGCATAAGACTAGCCCGCGTGAGCCATGTCCATTGTTGCGGGGGCAGTGTCGTTGCCGGTAGCAGTGTGTGCTGGCGCTATGCCGAGACGCCTGCGTACTTGGCTAAGAATCAATGCCAGCGCTAACAGCCCGTAAATCAGTACACCAGCGACGATCATCAGCTTTGCCTGCAGGCGGTCACGTTTCAGAGTGGCACCCGGTTGGGTCAGCAGTTGGGTCAGTGGGTACGTGGCGTAGATATCCAGGCGGCTGGTGTCGAGCTTGGCTAACGCTGAACTGAAGATGGCCTCGGCGATCTGGTGATCACGTTGCAGATCGGCGAGCGTTGCCGCTACCTCAGTATGCGTTCTGACCTTGTCGCCGTCATTTTGCAGATTGGTTGACAGGGTGTCGCTCTGCGCCTGCAATCCATTAAATTCAGCCAGCAATTCATTGACCTGCTGGATTGGTTGCGCGGCATTCTCTGACAGCAGCCCAAACAGATGGCTTTCCGGCAATTTCATCAAGCCGGGGTAGCCGGCAAGAATGTCACGCAAGCGGGTTTTCAGCGCATTTACCTCAGCATCCAGCTGCTTACGCAGGGGGTTTTGTTCAGCGTATCTC
>JAHHOC010000477.1 GCA_018677115.1 Arenicella sp.
GGACACAGTCGTAATTGAAGAGTGTCGTCCGTTGTCGAAAAACAAATCGTGGCGACTGGTGAAGGTTGTCGAAAAGGCGGTTGTCGTTTAGTTCTTTTTGAGCGACTCATTGCCGGCAAATTTATAGAAAAGCACTGAATAGAATTGGAGTAAACCGATGATTCAAATGCAAAGTATTCTGGAAGTAGCTGATAACAGCGGTGCACGCAAAGTGATGTGCATCAAGGTATTGGGTGGTTCCAAGAGGCGTTATGCCGGTATCGGCGATGTTATTAAAGTCAGTGTTAAAGAGGCGCTACCGAACTCCAGGGTGAAAAAAGGCGCCGTTTACGACGCTGTGATTGTGCGTACTCGAAAAGGCGTTCGCAGGCCTGATGGGTCGCTGATCCGCTTCGATAAGAATGCTGCAGTGATTTTAAATGCTTCAAGACAACCTCTTGGCACGCGTATTTTTGGCCCCGTAACGCGCGAATTGCGAGGTGACAATTTCATGAAAATAATCTCGCTCGCACCTGAAGTGTTATAGCCAAAGCTAGTAATTTTTAAAGGTTAAAAGACTGTGAATAAAATTAAAAAAGGTGACCAGGTGATTGTGATTACCGGTCGCGACAAAGGTAAAACTGGTGAAGTCCTGCAGATTCTGGGTGACGGCCGTGCGCTGGTCAACGATGTGAATCTGGTTAAAAAGCACACCAAACCAAACCCTATGGCGGGCGTTCCCGGCGGCATTCTTTCCAAAGAGGCACCAATACAACTATCAAACGTAGCAATCCTGAATCCTGCAACGAATAAAGCTGACAAAATTCGAATTGAAGGTGAGGGCAAAGAACGGCACCGCGTATTTAAGTCCGACGGCAACAGGCTGGACGCGTGAGCGGCCAATTGACTGAGATAAGGTTATGACTAGATTGCAAGAACATTACGTGAACAATGTTGTTCCTCAATTGCAGGAGCAATTCAATTTCAAGAGTTCGATGGAGATTCCGCGAATCACCAAGATCAGCATCAATATGGGACTTGGTGAAGCAGTAGGTAATAAGAAGATTATCGAAAGTGCTGTCGCTGACCTGGAAGCCATTGCCGGACAGAAACCGGTGGTAACCCTGGCGCGAAAATCAGTGGCGGGATTCAAGATCCGAGATGGCTGGCCCATCGGCGCCAAAGTTAATCTGCGTCGTGCCCGCATGTATGAGTTTCTTGATCGACTAATTTCAATTGCGATACCGCGGATCAGGGACTTCCGTGGCTTGAATTTGAAATCGTTTGACGGTCGAGGCAATTACACCTTCGGATTAAAAGAGCAAATCGTGTTCCCGGAAATTGACTATGACAAGGTGGATGCATTGCGGGGTATGGACGTGACCATCACCACCAATGCAAAAACCAATGAGGAAGCTGAAGCACTGTTAAGAGGCTTTAATTTCCCGCTTAAAACTAAGTAGAGCCGCATACGGCATTAATAGAGAAGCATTATGGCAAAAAAATCAATGGTAGCCCGAGAGGTAAAACGCGCCAAGCTCAATAAGCGTTTTCAAGCCAGACGCACCGAGCTGAAGGCAGTGGTGAGTAATCAACAGTCGGAGTACGAGGAGAAGTGGGATGCAATGATCGCGCTGCAAAAACTTCCACGTGACTCCGGTAAATCACGCCAGCGTAATCGCTGTGCCCTGACCGGACGTCCGCACGGGTACTATCGTAAGTTTGGTTTGAGCCGCAACAAACTTCGTGAAGTAATTCTTAAGGGACAGGCACCCGGTGTGGTTAAAGCGAGTTGGTAAGGCCATCGCAAACCTACATTGATTAACAGATATTAGATACGGTACAGCAACATGATGACAGACCCAATCGCGGATCTTTTAACGCGAATACGCAACGCACACCATGCCGAAAAAATAGCTTTAACCATGCCCGGTTCAAAGATTAAATCGGCTATCGCGCAGGTGTTACAGGAAGAAGGGTACATCGAAGGCTTCGAAGCCAGCAATGATAATGGCAAGCCTTCGTTGACTATTAAACTGAAGTATTACCAGGGTGAGCCGGTGATTGAACGCTTACAACGTGTTAGCAAACCTGGCCTGCGAGTTTATAAGAGGGCAGAGGAATTGCCGCAAATCAATGGTGGATTGGGTATCGCAATTATTTCAACCAGCAAGGGAATTATGACCGACCGCGCCGCACGTAGTGCAGGTGTTGGTGGTGAAGTTCTGTGCAGCGTTACCTAAGCGGCCAGTAACAATTGTAAATTTATTGAGTCACAAAGCTCTGCGTTAATAGAGAAAAGATAATGTCTAGAATAGCAAATGCACCAGTTAGCCTGCCGGCAGGCGTTGAGGTAACCCTCGATGGCCAACTGATCAAAGTAAAAGGTGCCAAGGGCCAACTTGAGTGGAATATTCACGAGTTGGTAGCGGTCAACCAGGAAGATTCGCAGCTTAAAGTATCAGCGAACGACGACAGCAAGCAGGCTGCTGCCCTGGCTGGGACAACCCGAGCGCTGGTCAGCAATATGGTGACCGGAGTGAGTGATGGTTTCGAAAAGAAACTCACGGTTATAGGTGTCGGTTACCGGGCGCAGGCGCAAGGACAGAAATTGAATCTGACTTTAGGTTTCTCGCACCCGGTTGTTTATGAAGTTCCTGAAGGTGTCAAGGTGGAAACACCCAGCACCACGGAAATTACAGTGACTGGAATCGATAAGCAAAAAGTCGGTCAGGTGGCCGCTGAAATTCGCGCTTACCGGAAGCCAGAGCCGTATAAAGGCAAAGGTGTCCGTTATTTGGATGAGTACGTTCTTAGAAAACAGGCTAAGAAGAAATAAGCAGGTGTATTGAGATGAAAGATAAAAAACAGTCACGGCTGCGACGCGCCCGTAAGCTGCGCGCTAAAATCAGTCGACAGGGCGGGGTGAGGTTAAGTGTCCACCGCACAGCCCGGCATATTTATGCACAGGTTATCGACTCAAGTGGCGGCAAGGTGCTGGCTGCGTCGTCGACTCTGGATGCCGCCGTTAAGAAAGACCTTAAAAGCACTGGCAACCGTGATGCAGCGGTGGCAGTGGGAAAGCAAATTGCTGAACGCGCCAAACAGGCAGGCGTTGAACAAGTTGCATTCGATCGATCTGGTTTCCGCTACCACGGTCGCGTTAAAGCATTGGCTGAAGCCGCGCGTGAAGCCGGCCTCAAACTTTAGACTGTTGGCTACAGACGCTTAACAGCAGGAGAAAGAAAATGGTTGGTCCTAAAAGAAACAGTCGAAATGATCGCGAGCAAGTTGATGAAAGCCTTGAGCAGCTGATCAACGTCAGGCGTGTTGCCAAGGTAGTGAAAGGGGGCCGGATTTTTGGTTTCTCTGCATTGACCGTAGTTGGTGACGGTAAAGGCAGCATTGGTATTGGCCGGGGTAAATCAAAAGAGGTGCCCTTGGCAGTATCTAAAGCGATGGAAGCCGGTCGTCGCGAAATGAAAAAGATACATTTGGTAAATGGCACCCTGCAATATCCGGTAGTCGCCACGCATGCAGGATCGACTGTGGTTATGCGGCCGGCTTCGGAAGGTACTGGAATAATTGCCGGCGGCACGATGCGTGCGGTGTTTGAAGCTGCAGGTGTTAAAGATGTGCTGGCAAAGTGCATTGGTTCAACTAATCCGGTTAATGTTGTGCGCGCCACCATCAAGGGGCTGCGGTCAATCAATAGCCCGGAATCGGTGGCCGCGAAACGTGGTAAATCGGTTAAGGAGATTACCGGTTAAGGCCGGCGGTTATCAAACAATAGATATTTCGGTATAGGCAAATGGCTAGTGATAAGAAAATCAAAGTGACCCTGGTTAAGAGCATGTTCGGACGTGGCAAAAAGCATATGGCCTGTGTTAAAGGCCTTGGCTTGCGACGAATGCACCACACGGTTGAGGTTATCGATACGCCTGAAAACCGCGGCATGATCAACAAGGTGTCTTACTTATTGAAGTGGGAAGAGGTTTAAAAATGCGACTAAACACAATTAAACCGGCCGATGGAGCCAAGCACGACCGTAAACGCGTTGGGCGCGGTATCGGATCCGGCAATGGCAAAACCTGCGGGCGAGGTCACAACGGCCAGAAG
>JAHHOC010000478.1 GCA_018677115.1 Arenicella sp.
GCATTGTTCTGGTGGGTGATGGTACGCGACCCGATACCATAGAATCGTTTGCCGATATTTACGCGACAATTCGGTCCAAAATAGGTGGTGCGCCGATGGTGGTGGCAATAAACAAACGCGATGCGGAGGACTGGGCAGTTTCATCTCGCACAGTGCGGGCCAGCGTACAACCGGACTGGGATATCTTCGAAACCAGCGCTAAAGACGGGCTGAACGTTGAGGCTATGTTTGAACGTTTGGTTGATAAAATGAAAGACAGTGACTGATTAGCCAGTTATACAAAATTGAATCGCGCATCTATGCCAAACACATTGTCGGAAACGATAAATAAGAAATTACTGGAAAAGCTGAATCTGGCGTTCATCAACGTGGACAGTGATATGCGGGTTGTGCAAACCTCGGGCAACCTGGCGCAGTACGGTTATGACGAGGTTGCGGTTGGAGATGACGTTACCGAGCATGTTGATTTCCTGGTTGGGATCGACAGTGACCAGGCTCTGACCTTGCCGGTGCTTGCCAGTCCAGCAGGGATGCCGGTATCGGTAAATTTGATGCCGGAATCAGGTCAACTCACGGTGGTTATCGCTGATGCCAAGGATCAATTCGATCTGCAGCAAATGTTACAGCAGAAGGCCAATGAAAATCAGTTACTGATGGAGAAACAACGTAAATTGCTGGCACAATTGCACAGTGCGCAGACGCAGCTCAAGGAAAAAAATAAAAAACTGGAGGAAGCGTCCCGCTTGCAGAGTGGGTTCTTGTCTGGCGTTTCCCATGAGTTTCGCACGCCGTTAAGCGCCATCATAGGCTATGCCGAGTTGATTCAACAGGATAAGAGCAAGGAGCATAACCAGGGCACCCTTGAACTCAAGCATAACGTAGAACCGATTCGCAGAGCCGGCAATCATCTATTAACACTGGTTGAGAACCTGCTTGACCATGGCAGGTTGGATGCCGGTGAAATTGTCATTAATCCGAAACCGGTGCAAGTGATCGCATTGCTTAAGGACGTAGAGCAGATGATGCAGCCGTTGGCTCGCGCAAAACACATCGACCTGGTATTTAACGATGATATTGACCCTGGTCACTGGGCGTATATTGATGAGTCCAGGCTTCACCAATGCCTGATTAATCTGGTCGGCAATGCGATCAAATTCACCGATAGCGGATCGGTGGTGGTAACTTCGTACTGCGATGCGGACATATTGCGTGTGCTTATACAAGATACCGGCATTGGCATTGCGCCAGAAGATTTAGCGAAGATCAGGCTGCCTTTCTGGCAAGCTTCCGACACCGGCAAGGTTGGTACTGGCCTGGGGCTAAGCATTACCGAGCGAATCATTGAAGTTATGGGCGGCAGTCTGTCGATCTCGTCTGAAATTGGGGTTGGTACAGAGGTGACTATGGAACTGAGTGCGCCACAGACCGGTGAGGCTGATGAACAGATGCCGGTTGTCAAGTGTGAGTTTGACCAGAAGTTATCTATTTTGCTGGCCGAAGATGACTATGATATTGCCCAACTTGTGGTGTTATTGCTGGAGGAAGCCAACGCTGATGTGACTCACGTGGAGAACGGCGAGTTGGCGGTAAAGGCTATGCGACGGCAGGATTTTGATCTGGTGCTGATGGACATAAATATGCCGGTCATGAATGGCTATGAAGCGATCAAAATCGTGCGCGGCGAGGGCAATGAGGTGCCGATCATAGTCATGACGGCGTCAGTAATTGAGGCCGACAGGGAGCAGGCTCAACAGCTGGGTTGCGATGGTTACTTATGCAAACCGGTGGACGTGATCGACATTGTAGCCATCGCTGACCAGGTTCTACCGCGGAGTTAAATTCATTATGGCGGAAGAGTCCCCACAGGTCAGGGCGTTAAAAGAGCGTTATCAGCAAAGCCTGGCCGAAAAATCGCAAACGTTAGGCGAACTTATTGACAGGCTGGCGAGCAACAAGCATCAGGGCATGGCCGATATCGAGGCAGGAGATGGCGATTCAATTGCCGATTATTTACACCGCCTGGCGGGATCAGCCGGTATGTACGGATACGATGACATAGCTCAACTTGCGCGTACCGCAATTGCTGATCAACGGCAGGGGGAGACGGAGAATTTAGCCACTAATCTTGCTGAATTAAGGAGTTTGCTTGACCGATATTCATCGAGTTAGACTGTAAAACTGGCAATCATGATATTTTTGAAAATCAGGGGAAAATCGCATGCGTTGGCGCGGACGTAGACAGAGTGATAATGTGGTAGATCGCCGAAACACAAGGTTTGGCGGTCAGACCAGGCGCAGGACAATGGGTGGCGGAGCCGTTGTGCTGGTGCTTCTGGCAGGGTTGTTTTTCGGTCAAGACGCATCGGATATCGCGGGTGCCTTGCTCAGTGGTGCCGGACAACCGGCATCGCAACCAGCACCAGGGCCTGTCAGTACCCGGCAGCAGGACGAAGCAACGCAATTTGTGCGCGTTGTGCTGGCTGAAACCGAAGACACCTGGAACAATGTATTTAACAAACTTGGGCGGCAGTACCAGCCCCCCAAGCTGGTTCTGTTTAACGGTATGGTGCGATCGGCCTGTGGAACCAGTTCAGCGCAATCGGGACCGTTTTATTGTCCCGGAGACTATCAGGTATATATTGATTTGAGTTTCCTGCAGGAGCTCAGGCGAATGGGAGCGCCTGGTGATTTTGCTTTCGCTTACGTGATCGCGCATGAAGTCGGTCATCATGTGCAGAATCTGGTTGGCGTGGCCAATCAAGTGCGAG
This sequence comes from Arenicella sp., assembly GCA_018677115.1. Taxonomy (GTDB): domain Bacteria; phylum Pseudomonadota; class Gammaproteobacteria; order Arenicellales; family Arenicellaceae; genus Arenicella. Next base: position 2,769 of record JAHHOC010000478.1, read on the forward strand.
CGCAGCAGGCGCGCTCTTCCAGGGCGCAGGCTAATGCCCTATCGGTGCGGATGGAGTTGCAAGCTGACTGCCTGGCCGGCGTGTGGATTAACCATACTGAGAGTCGTAACAGTATTCTCGAAGCCGGCGATATTGAAGAAGGTCTGGCTGCGGCCGCAGCGGTCGGTGATGATCGTATAATGCAACAGGCGGGTCGTGTAGCACACCGTGAGGCATTTACCCATGGCAGCTCGGCTGAACGTGTTGACTGGTTCAAACGCGGCATGCGATCAGGCGATATTCAATCCTGTAATACCTTCGACGCCTGACTGGCTGATTCATTCCGCAGCAGTGCCTATATCGTAGGGCTGCTGTGCAGCGACCTTGAGGGACTGGCCGTTTTCGAGGATAAGCGATTGTTGCAGATGAGCCAGTCTTAACACTGCCAGCACGTAGTTTCCGTCGCGGCTAATTGAAACCAGAGTGCCGGAGTGGGTGTTCAGCTTGGCGTCGCTGTACACTTTCTGTCCAGCCGCCAACGGTTGCCGGGCCTCACCTTCAACCGTACAAAGTAACATGCGTTGCTTCAAATTACCGAGGTAGTGCATGCGCGCCACAATTTCCTGCCCGGTATAGCATCCTTTCTTGAAACTAATGCCGCCGATTAAGTCGAGATTCACCATCTGTGGCACAAATGCCTCTGCAGTGGGGCGGGTGATTTCGGCCACGCCAGCTGCTATACAACTGTCCTGCCAGCGGCTCACCGATTGGTCTTGATCTTGCGGTGCCGGTACTGACCGGTGACAAATATAAAGCAGTCCATGGATTGAGCCGAGGGCAAATATCGTGCTGCCGTCGTCGGCCGATCTGTTGCTAACAAAGTAACCGGACCGCGCAGCCGGGAAATTGAGCAGCGGATCGAATTGCTGAAGTTTATCCGCGCTCTCAAAACAATAAACGCTGGCCTGTTCAACAGTTTCTACAACCACCTTGCTGCGCAACACATATATGCTTAGTCTTTGCACGATATGATCGGCTAAATCACTTGCTACCAGCGCAAAGAACACTTGCTGATGTTGCCACAGTCTTAATATCGCAAGTAAGCGACCTTTCGGATTACACACGCCGCTGTATTGCCAACTGTCGTCAAGCAGATATATATCATTGCTTAACTGACCTTGTAGAAAGCTGGCCGCATCCTCGCCGCTGATTTTAAGCAGTTGGTATGGGCCTTGGTGTTTATCTGGCATAATCTGGGTAAGGTCGCCTGCACGCACCAATTTTGACTATTTCCTCAGATCCGCATGCTATCATCGGTGCTCCAAAAAAGCATCGACCATACGACACCATGACCACCAAAAAACGATCTGCGCCCGAACAGACAAGCGGCGAGTCGGAAACTCCACAAGGGGCCGACGTGCTTGCCCGACCGGCCATTGAGCAAAAGCCAACTTTGCCGCGGGAAGTTAATGGTCCCAAGGGATTGGAGCCGACCCGATACGGTGATTGGGAGTCCAAGGGTCGATGTCACGATTTTTAATTACGTGAAATAGAATTTGTAGAGCAAATTAATTTAATCTCTGCCACAATCCTCTTTGCTTTGAAGTACTTGTTAAGCTGCTGGAGTAACGCATGAGTGACTCCAGTTTAATAAAAAGTCAGCTCGCAGCTGACTATCAAGCAAGAACCAGGTTTTAAGCACATGCAAAAACAACGACCCTTATCTCCTCATCTGCAGGTCTACAGGCCGCAATTGACATCCATGTTGTCGGTATTGCATCGCGGCACCGGCATTTTTCTTTTTATCGGTACGCCTTTATTGGTTTACTGGCTATGGACTGTGGCCAGTGG
>JAHHOC010000484.1 GCA_018677115.1 Arenicella sp.
ATTTCCACAATATAGGTCTCTTTTCAGTGGTTGGGGTTGTGACGCAGCATGCCTGTAACTCCAGCATTAAACCTTTAGATGCCAGTTTCAACTAAAAGGTCGCAAAAAAGTTAACAAATATGTTTAACATGCCAGCGCCTGCGTGGACCAACACTGCGACGCTATGCCACATTCCCTTGCGGCGAATATAATTACCGATCGTGCGCTAACCGTGCATCAGGTAATGCGTATAGATACTGGCAAAGTAACCGAGGGTGATTGCTGGAGCCCACTTAAGATGTCCAAAAAATGTGTAATGGCCCCTAGCCTGGCCCATTAACGCCACGCCAGCTGCAGAACCGATAGATAACATGCTGCCGCCAACACCAGCGGTCAATGTGACCAGCAACCATTGATACTCTGACATCTCCGGACTCATCGTTAACACCGCAAACATAACCGGTATGTTATCTACAATAGCCGATAAAAACCCGACCAGGATATTGGCGGTTGTGGGACCTAAATCGCCGTAGAAGAAAGTTGAAACACCAGCGAGATAGCCCATAAAGCTTAATCCTCCGACGCTCAGGATAACGCCATAGAAAAAGAACAAGGTATCCCACTCGGAGCCGGCGACTTTATCAAAAATATCAAACTTGTCTTCATCCGGCTCCGTATCGTGCTCGATTGGAGGACTTTCGGCCAGAGGTGTAGCGGCCCTGGTGATTTTGAGATAATAGCCAAACAGCTTCAGGAACCCGAGTCCGAACATCATCCCGTAAACCGGCGGAATATGCAGAAAATTATGGAAACTGACCGCGGTAATTATGGTGGCCACAAACAGAAACACGATCACAAGCCCGCCACGCTGAATCGAAACCACCTGATCGTCATGATGCTCCGGACCGCCCTTGGGAACCGCCAATTGCATAAACAGCGCCGGAACAATGTAATTGACTGCCGAAGGCACAAACAGTTTGAAAAATGTTGCAAACTCAATAATGCCTTTCTGCCAAACCATCAAGGTTGTGATATCCCCGAAAGGACTGAAGGCGCCACCGGCATTCGCCGCGACCACAATATTAATACAGCCAATCCCTATAAAACCGGGCTTGTCCTTACCTACTGCCAGAACGACAGCGCACATGATTAATGCAGTGGTCAGGTTATCAGCGATTGGTGACATAAAAAAGGCGATGATGCCGGTAACCCAGAACAACTTCACGTAACTGAATTCCTTGGCAACCAGCCATGAGCGTAAGGCTTCAAATACACCACGATCCATCATTGAATTGATGTAGGTCATGGCCACCAGCAGGAAGAAGAACAGCTCGGTATACTCCAGGAAAATATGCCGGATGCCAGCCTCGACTTCATGAGTTAAGCCCTGTGCGTTATAGGCAAAAGCGATGAGCACCCAGATAAAACCGGCGGCGATCAGAACCGGCTTTGATTTACGGAGATGTATTTTCTCTTCCAGAATCACCAGTGTATAGGCCACCACGAATATGACCAGGGCTGCATAGCCAACCCAACTGGTTGTTAGATTCAGTGAGGTCGATTCATCTCCGCCAGCCGCTAATGCAGTGATGGGGAGACACAGGAATGACAGGGCTGTCAGTTTGATGGCGTTTTTCATTATTATTGCGCTCGCTGAGATTGTGGGAGAAACAGATTCACTGGCTTCGGCAACTATCGAGGAAGAAAATGGGCCCGAATCAAGTAGTGGGCTCCATTTAACGCATAGCGAAGTCTTTTAAATCCATTTTCTTTTCCATCCTACCCTTTTTTTAAGCCGCTGACGAGGAAACGGCAAATCATAACTTGCCTCGGGTGCCAGTACCCCAGCGTAACATTACTACGTTTGTTGGCCGCGCAAACCAGTAATCAAATTTACGCTAGATCAATATCAGCCGTGATGCAGATATATCGGGTATTCTGTCACCGGCACCTTCAATGTGTACCGCGATTTAAGAAAGGTGACCAGGTCAATTAGTTCAGTGATAGTCATAATGTCATTGTAGTTGCGCATTTTGGATTGACCATCCGGTCCAGTGATCTCTTCCAGTGGGTATCCCCGAGCAATCCGGTGAGAAGGATTAATCACCGAACTTACCAGATTACCATAGGTTTGAATCTGCGTCCTTTCGCCACCAATCTGCACAGATATCGCTTTGGTCTGGTTGCTCTGCCACTCTTCACCCTCGAGATCCTTGCCGGCAACAGTGTGGCACTCCATGCACTGCATCTCAAGGAAAACGCGTTTGCCCTGCTCCATGTCGCCCTTCGGCAAACTGAATCCCTTGCTGGCTACCTGCTCCTGGGTACACGCGGTTAACAACATCATAGCGAATGTACTCAAGCATAAAATCAGTGACTTCATAGTGATCCTCCGGTTAATGGCAAACACTCGGCAACACATGAGCTGACTTTATCTGCTGGCAACTTTCATGGCACCTCATAATTGTATTAAAGCAGAATACCCTATAGATGCATACCGCTATTGACCTGAATCAAGTCCAGCGAATCATTTTACCAGTCGCTCAAAGTTCAAACCGCTTAGTCGGTGGCGGCTTTCCTGGCACGGTTAACCACCATATTGTCATGCAGTTTTGAGATCGTATTGCTGCCTGTTTTGACGAATAGAAACGGCAACAGTCCATGTAAAAAACAGGCGACTCCAGCGCAGATAAGACGCAATGAAAATTTAGTCGCGGCAAACAGGTGCTGGAAATAAGTTTCACCAACCGAGGCCGGATGATCAGTGAAAAGCTGGCTTATGGGAGCGGTCATAATTTTTCTCTTAACAGTTGTTGCACCGGTAAGAATAATAGCAGTGCTTGTAATTCACTGCATCCCATAATAATCTTCTATATGAGCACTTTTTAGCATTTAAATACCTATAATATACTAATTATGAAACTTGATTCTATTGATATAAATATTCTTAATATTTTACAGCTTGATGCCACAACGGCCATCCAAGCTCTTGCCGATGAAGTTGGGTTGACCAATAATCCCTGCTGGCGGCGCGTAAAACGGCTTGAGGAGTCGGGTATTATTCAACGGCGCAGTGCGGTTATTAATCGCAAATTGATCGGTCTCGGTACGACCGCCTTTGTCAGCATACGAATCGACAGCCACAACGCAGATTGGCTTAATAAATTTGCCGACTGCATTGAGAACATGTCAGAAATTGTAGAATGTCACCGCATGGCCGGTGACGTGGATTACCTGTTAAAAATAATTATCCGCGACCTGGAGCACTATGACGATGTCTATCAGCGATTGATTGCCAGCGTACCCGGCCTGACAGATGTCAGCGCCACTTTTTCGATGGAAGAATTAAAAGCAGGAGCGGTAATCGACGCTGCAACCGCGCGGGCAACATAAATCAGGCTAATTATTTTGGGGCGGTGTTCTTCTCATCACTCTGATTTGGAAGCGGCACCAACCAGCGGTTGTTTTCGAGATCCACACTACCGCCCATCCCCTCTACAATTACGCGGTCAGTGATCAGCACCCCTCGCTGCGCCATCATGGAAAATGTATCTTCGCCAATGTTCTCAGGCGTATAGTCCGGGAAGCCCCTGCGGGTACGGCTGATCCAGTAAAGCTCCGATAATGGTTCACCTCCGAAAGCACCTTGCACGGCTTCCTTGCCCATCATAAACCCGAGTAGCCCTCCCCACGTGGCGGTGGGGTTATCACTGTCCCAACCAGTAAGCGTACCGATGCGGATTGTCTCTGGCAAATCCCCCTGGCCATAGAACAGGCTGACCAGGCTGGCGGCAAAATTTATTCCCGCATCGAACGGTTGCCGGTACATATAGCCACCGCGACCCTCTACCTGGTATGCCCGGTAAACCGCATCGCGTGTCTTTTCCCAGTCATCCTTGTCCGGGTTCTGCAGATATGAATCGAGTACAAAATCATACATGTCGGCTGGGTATGATCCTTCCGGTAACAGCTCGCGCGATTTTTCAGCCATCATCCTAAGCTGTTCGCCCAGCGGCAACGATCGATCTGAAACCGCGGCCAGTGCGTGCATGCTGACATAAAATTGAGCAATCGATTCCGCCTCTCCACTAGCGGTTACACGAATAGGCAGCCGCGCCATAGCCAGCGCCACGTCGGGTCGGCCGGGCGCAAACAGGCCAAAAATCTCAGTAGTGAGCTGCGCATCGATCATCGAGTGATCCTTGTTGTTTTCCGGCTCACTGGTGGCCGGCGGTAACAACCCCTTATCCTTCATCAGGTAGTAGGCGGTTTCATTCGACACCCACAGATTATTTTCGCGCTGGAATTCGCTTTTGGAGATCGGTGCATCCTCGTTCGAATAAATATGCGTTAACCATCCGTGCCTGATCTGCTCAGCCGTCAGCATGCTGGTGTCGTGCTTATCCAGTAAATGCTGATACATATATTCAATATCAGTGTCGTCGTCTGCACCCCATACCTTATGTGGCGGGACCAGATAATAGTCAATACGGCTGGCGTGCGCGGTAAACAGGCCCCACATCGCCGGCTCATCCACAGCACCCCAGTCATCATCAGTGTAAAAAGGCGCAGCCACCCGATCCATTTCGGTTACCAGGCCGGTCCAGTTGGCTATTGATTGGCCCAGCCAGAATCCATGCAATTTAGACTTATAGGCAGCTCGATCCAGCATGTACGTATTTGCCGTTGGCATATGCTCAAAATAATCAGCATCTGCGTTATCCGAGCGCAATTGAGTCGACCAGCACGCAGTTACAACCACCAATATCCACAATAATTTCATGGTACGAAAGGTCAAGAATTATTGCCTGTGAACGTGCCGCCAATCTTTTTCGTGTTTTAACAACTGGCGCAGCGCGGCAAACACAGAAATGTCGATGGCAGG
>JAHHOC010000494.1 GCA_018677115.1 Arenicella sp.
GTACCATTGCAGGTGCCATTGCCAACCATTTGAAATCGGGCATTTCGCCTGATTTGCTGAAGCTGCTCGATCCTGAAGCCCAACATGGGCAATATGGTCAATTGCAGGAAACCTTACAAGAGATTTACCGCGACACCAGCGACAGCCTGTTTGCCAGCGACGATTCCTTCGACTTGGTGCTGCCTGACGAGGATGAAGCACTTGAGATCCGGGTGGAGGGACTTGCGTCCTGGACTCGTGGTTATCTGTTGGGCTTGCTGCATAACAATGCATTTGGCATCGACCAACTGCCTGAAAGCGGGGCAGAGATCGCGCGCGACATGATGCAGATCGCCGAGGCCTCTGCAGGAGCGGACGCCGAGCGTGAAGAAGATTGGGCGTTGGGTGAGTTGCACGAGTACATTAAAGTTGGTGCGCAGTTAATATTTGAGTTCATTTATTCTGAACGTAGCGGCAAAGCCGCACCACTTAGTCATTGAACGGGTTTTGAATACACAGGGCAGAGAGTAGCGAATGGGCGAGCAAATTTTTCAGCGTCGAAGAGCGGAACTGGTCAACCAGATTGGCGCTGGCGATATCGTAATAGTGCCGACTTCACCGGTTAAATCGAGGAATGGCGATGTTGAATACCGGTTTCGGCCAGATAGCGATTTTTTCTATCTGACCGGTTTTGAAGAGCCTCAGTCGGTGGCAGTAATTTGCCCGGGGCGTGATCAAGGCGAATACGTAATCTTTTGTCGAGAAAAAGATGCCCTAAGGGAGATGTGGGATGGACGCCGGGCGGGGCTGGAGGGTGCGGTGTGTGATTATGCAGCGGCGGACGCGTTTCCAATTGAAGATATAGGCGATATTCTGCCGGGCATGATGGAACAAAGAGAGAAAGTCTACACAACCGTTGGGCGCTACCCCGAGTTCGATGCCCAGGTTCTGGGCTGGCTGACGAAAATTAAACAGGATACGCGTAGCGGCAAGCATGCGCCTTACGAACTGGTGGATCTCAGTCATCTGCTGCATGAACAGCGCTTGATCAAGCGCAAGGATGAAATTACCCTGATGCGAAAGGCGGCGCGGATGTCTGCAGCCGGCCATGCCAGGGCCATGCAGGTTTGCCAGCCTGGCATGTATGAATATCAAGTGCAGGCGGAAATGGAGTGCGAGTTCCGCAAGGCGGGTAGCCACTATAATGCCTATCCATCGATAGTTGCCGGTGGTGAAAACGCCTGCATATTGCATTACACAGAAAATAACCGTGTGTTGCAGTCTGGGGACCTGCTGTTGATCGACGCCGGTGCGGAATATGAGTACTATGCCGCCGATATAAGCCGAACCTTCCCGGTAAATGGTAAATTTTCTGCTGAGCAAAAGGCGCTCTACCAGATTGTGCTGGCGGCACAAAATGCGGCCATCGAGAAATGCTCTGTTGGTCACGGTTGGGATGAGCCTCACAAAGCCGCAATCGAGGTAATTTCGCAAGGATTACTGGACGAAAAATTACTAAGGGGCACGCTTGAAGAAGTGCTGGAGACGGAGTCTTACACCAGGTTTTACATGCATCGCACAGGTCATTGGCTCGGTATGGACGTGCATGACGTAGGTGACTACCAGGTGGATGAGACGTGGCGGGAGTTGGAACCCGGCATGGTGTTTACAGTGGAGCCGGGGATCTATGTCGCTCCCGGTGAAGGTATTGATGCCCGCTGGAATAATATTGGTATTCGCATTGAAGACAATGTGCTGGTGAAGAAGGATGGCGTGGAAGTGCTGACCGAAGCTGCCCCGAAAGAAATCGACCAGATCGAAGCGCTGATGGCAGGCTAGCGGTTGGCGGATTAAAGTGTCCACGACTAAGTATGATGTGGTGGTGGTTGGCGCCGGGTTGATCGGGGCAACTTTCGCCTTGCTGCTGGCGCAGCGCAGTAATTTGAAAATCGGTGTTGTGGAACGGGCGCCGGAACTAACATCCAACCCGCTGCCCAACCAGCGGGTGGTAGCGCTGGGGGCTTTAGCTACAGCATTGCTCGCCGAGGTTGGAGTAATGTCGCAGCTGGGTCCTGCGCAGGCTTATCCTTATACAAAGATGTTTGTCTGGGATGAAAATAGCAACGGAGAACTTGCCTTTGTTGCCGGGGATTATGGGCAGCAAGCACTTGGGCACCTGGTCGACAGCACAGCATGTAATCTGCTCCTGCAGCGGGAATTGAGCCAACAGGGGAACGTATCAACACATTATGGGTTTGATGCCAGGCAGCTGGATATAGATAAAGCTGGTGCTTCCCTTATCGCTGATTCAGGCGAACTGAAGGCACGCCTGTTAGTAGCCGCCGATGGTGGTGATTCCTGGGTCAGGAATCAGGCAAAAATATTCAGCCATCGTTATTCGTTTGAACAAGTTGGTATTGTGGCAACGATCCGTACCCGGCTTAGCCACCAGGATACTGCCTGGCAGCGGTTTCTCGCTACCGGGCCGATTGCTGTTTTGCCGCTGCATGACAATCAAAGCTCAATAGTTTGGAGCGTAGACGCCGGGTATGGCGAGAGTTTGATGCAACTGTCAGATGAAGAGTTTTGTGTTTCAGTTGAGGAGGCAATACAAAATCGACTGGGTCAGGTCGAATTGATATCAACCAGACACGCCTTTGCATTGCGAAGCCAGCGGGCAGACGCCTATTTCAATCGCAGCGTGGTACTGATTGGAGATGCCGCACACAGCATTCATCCGCTGGCTGGGCAGGGCGCAAACCTGGGGTTTAAGGACGCCGATTGCCTTGCTGGCATAATGCAATCTCAAACAGGTAATTCGCTTACTGACGCTGCCCTGTTACGCCGCTATCAGCGACAACGCAAAATTGATAATGAGCAGACAGACTGGCTGATGCATGCCTTATTTCGCGCCTACCGTAGTGACAATCCCTGGTGGCAGATTGTCAGGGGTAAGGGAATGAATTTTGTGGGTGGTTCGCAGCGCTTGAAGAAGTTGCTGGCTAAACAGGCGATGGGTATTTAATTGCCCCAGTAATTTTCCAACGGTTGCCGGTAATCGGGCGGATAATCGTCACGCAAGGCTTCGACCAGATCGGTGCGCCTGGCAAACTGATTGAAAACTGGTGCCAATGTCCGCCGCAATTCGCTGCTGCCAAACGAGGCACGCAATTTTGCCAGGATTGTTGATGGAATTTGCGGGTGTGCGATCAACACGTAATTGTTATACACCTTGCTTTGTTGCAAGCGAATAAATGCACCCGGCTGTAGCTGGTCTATTTGCTTAAACAAATGATCACTTATTGCGAATCCTGTGCACGGGCTGTCTGCTGACAGCATCTCCTCCCTAACCGACATGACTGAGACAATATCGGCTGATAATAAGGGTTTATCGAACGCCCTGTTCACCAGCAAATAATCCAGATTGAGGGGTTTTTGCGCACAAACGCGCTCATTATCCAAATCGTTTATCTCAAAAATTGTGGTGCTTGATTGATGCGTAGCGATGACGTATTTAAGCGGTTCAGCAAGCCTCAAAATAGGCGTAAAATTGTGTTCAGCCATAGCCCACGCCGCATAGTGAGGCGCCGCCAGGTATATGCCGAAGTGACCATTACGCAGCGCGCCTTGGTACTTTTGCCAGTATTCGACGGCTACAACCTCAATATCATCTAAGCCCGCTGCACTGAGCACCTGTTGACTGCGCTGTACTGACTGTTTAAGAGAATCGGATTCTATCGGCAGGTACAATTTTATCGGCAAAGTGCTCTCGTCCGGTGCTGCCCGCCCTGCACTTGTGAGCGTTATCAGGAGTATTGTAATGCAGCTTATGAGTAACAATCGCATGCCTATTATTCTAACTCGGCCGAAAAAAACTGGTAGTATTAATGCCGACACAAAACTGTTTCCTGTTGTTCCGTTTTAATGCCTACCAGCCAAGATTTAAAAGATGTCGGACTTAAAACGACGCTTCCGCGACTGCGCATTCTGTCCATCCTGGAAGAAGGCGAGAAACGCCACTTCAGTGCCGAAGATGTTTATAAAAGGCTACTCGAAGCCGATGAAGAAATAGCATTTGCAACTGTCTATCGTGTACTCACCCAATTCGAGGCCGCAGGACTGGTTTTGCGCCACAATTTTGAAGGTGGCCGTTCAGTTTATGAGCTCGACACGGGAGAGCACCATGATCATATGGTGTGTGTGCAGTGCAATAAAGTTACCGAATTTTTTGATGCCGAGATTGAAGAGCGGCAAAAAAGTGTGGCGGCACGCTACAATTTTGACCTTCAGGATCACTCACTGTACATGTATGGCGTATGCACGGAATGCCGCCAGGCAAGCTGAAAATATGAGTTGCGCGCTGCTGCACAGATTTCTGATAACACATTTGACGATTTACCCAATAATATTTACGCCACAAATGCGCGCAGGCGCGGGAGGAACTTATGAGTAATGACGGTGCTGACCTGGTTTATGCAAGCTCGCATGAGTGGGCCCGGTTACTGGATGAAAACATCGTAGAAGTTGGAATCAGCGATCATGCCCAGGAGTCGTTGGGCGATATTGTCTATGTTGAATTGCCGGAAATTGGACAAATTGTAAGTGCTGGACAGGAGTGTTGTGCGGTTGAATCAGTGAAAGCGGCATCAGATATATACGCACCTGTCAGTGGCGAGGTGGTCGCTGTCAATGACAGCCTGGACGGCGAGCCTGAGCTGTTGAATGATTCGCCCTATTCAGGTGGTTGGATGTTTAAAATAAAAGCCAGCGATGTTTCCGAGATGGAAGGATTGTTAAGTCAGCAAGCTTATCTTGCCGGAATCGAAGACTAGGCATATGG
>JAHHOC010000005.1 GCA_018677115.1 Arenicella sp.
TATCGATGCCGACTTGTGCGCCATCGATAAATGCCACTGTTTTAAGGCGCTGTTGGCGCTGCACCAAGGCTGCCTGCACCATGCCGAATGGCATCAGCAGATAAGTGAATGACAAAACCTGCAACATGGGTACCAGTTCAGGTGTGTTATAGAAGGCAGCCAATGGGTACGCCACCAGGCACTGCACAGTAAACAGGCTGAAACAGAATATGAAGTTAAGCCGGTAGGCGGTATTGGTGATGCTTTCAAGCTCGGCATCAGAACACTGCACGATCTTGGCGCCAATGCCATTACGGCTGAACACCCGGATCAATTCATTGATGGTCAACACCAGCGCAGCCACACCAAAAATCAACGGGTCCATAACACGGGCCAGCACGATGGCGGTCACCAGGCGGGTAGCGCGTACAAATACTTCACTGGCTCCCAGCCAGCCCAGATTGCGCAGAAAGCGGTTGTCGGCGCTCAACAGCCGCCGTTTTAAATTAGCGATCATCCGAATTACTCTTCAGCGATGCACTGCGCCAGCTCTTTTTCCATGATGGGTTTCAGCCGGTCCATATAAATTTTTACTTCAGCGACTTTGGCTGACACATCCTCTGCCTCCGGTTTATTTTCAATCCGCAACAGGATATTTGCCAGATCGTTTAATCCGAGGCTGCTGGCAGCGCCTTTCATTGAATGACTGATTGACCGGATTTTTTCTGTTTCACGAGCTTGCGCATACTCAATTAACTGCTTTAGCTCTCGGTAGTTATGATCAAGGAAGACCGGCGCAATCTCCTTAAAAATCGTGCGGTGGGCATCACCAAACTGACTTTTCAGGAAGGAGAGATATCCGAACACGCCTTCCTCCAACGAGTTGGTCACCGTGTCCCAATCTATAAACGAACTCTCTTCCAACTGCCCCATCGACAGACTCTCTGGTACATTTTCCAGCGCCTCCGCCAATTTATCGATTGCCAGTGGTTTGCTTAGGAATTCGTCAAAACCCAGTCTCAACAAGCGTGCTTTCTGGTTCTGGTAGCTGGAGGCAGTCAGGGCAATGCAATAGTGCGATGAAATAGGTGGGTCGGATTCCCTGATAGCGCGCAGTGCCTCTTCGCCGGTCATAACAGGCATCTGGATATCCAGTATCACTACGTCATATTCCTGCTGATTGATTTTTTCCATTGCCTCAGCACCGTTATTCACCATGTCCGGGGTCTGGCCGAGCTGTGCCAGTTGTGCTGTCAATACCTTCTGGTTGGTCGGATTGTCCTCCGCAACCAGGATTTTCAACGGTGGCAATGAGGGCAGAGGCGCCCTGGCCTGGGCAGTAGCTTGAAGATCCGTCGAGGTCATCAACTTGACCGGCAACTCAACCCGGAAAATGCTGCCCCGCCCAGGGATGCTCTCGCAGCTGATTTTGCCATTCATCAAATCGCATAGCTGACGGCAGATCGAAAGACCAAGCCCAGCACCCTGGCCGGGCTGGCCAATCTGCTCATAGGCATCAAAAATACGCTCCAACTGATCTGCTTCAATACCAACACCGGTATCCACCACTTTGGTCACTAATGCCCCATTGGCAACATTGCCGGCGTCTGCCTTAAAACTTGCCTGCACGAAGACCCGGCCCTTGTGAGTATTCTTTATCGCATTAGAAATCAGGTTGTTGATAATCTGTGTGTAACGACCAACATCGATGCTGATGGTGCGTGGCACTGTGTTTTCTATCTGCAGATCCAACTGCAGGCTTTTCTGTTTGGCCGACAGCTCAAACATGCCGTTGATATTGCGTAGCAGATCATATAGATCGACGGTTTCGGGCCGGATATCGACGCGCCCGGCCTCGATCTTGGTGATATCGAGCAAGTCATCAATTAACACAATCATCGATTTGGCGCCGGTATTGATGGTGCTCATGTAATCGTACTGCGCATCATCAAGCTTGGTCCCCAGCAAAATTTCTGACAGGCCAATGATGGCATTTAACGGCGTGCGAACCTCATGGCTCATCTGCCCGAGGAATGCGGACTTTCCGTCCAAGGCACTCTGCAGCCGCGCATTGGTGACACTGAGCTCATACGTAGCCTGCTTAATATCCTGCTGCAGATTCTGCTGGATGCTTTCCAACTGCTGATTGGCAGCAAACAACTCACGCGACTTCTCCTCGAGCAATCTTTCAGCCTCAAGGCGCGCTTTCTTAAGCCGCGCCGCCCGCGCATTGGTGAGCGCAAGTTGTTGTTTCAGCTCATCAGTCATACGGCATCACCCTTCCAGGAACTAGTCGGGGTCCCCGGTTACGCGGTTGCAACCACAAATGTGGCAGATTTCATATCGTCCGCCAGTTCACTGGACACCAACTCTTCCTTATCCCCGAAATATTTAAGACAGGCCCCCACCAGCGCATACGCTACCTGCGCAAACGGTCGCGGCGACTCGTAGTGCAGGGTGAGTTGACCATCTTCCAGGGTATAGTCAAACTTGGGCAGCTCGGCATCGGGGTACAGTTTCAGCACCTCAACGTGGATGTGATTATCGATCTGCATCAACATATCAATAGCATTCTCGGTACCTTCAAAAAACACGTCGTAGTCGCGCTTGAAGACCTTGAACATGTGATCCGCGAAGCCCTGCAGCAATACCTCGGCCTGCTGCTCGGTTTCAGCTACCGACTGCGTCAACAGCTGGATCAGCTCATGGTAGTCGTATTGCCCCACCCGCGAGTAGGCGCCTTCCGAAGCTACCCGGCTGTCATCGATGATTTTTTGGGCGGTATTTTCACCCACCGACTGCTCCAGAAAATCGACAAATTCGGACAGAATGATACCTTTCATGTTTGCTCTCCCGCCATTTCCGGCTGTTGCTGGTCGATGTCAGCCGCATCCAGTGATAACTTATCCAGCACCACATTCTTCAGCATCGCCACATCTACAGGTTTTTTAAAAAACTCGATTCCGTCGGGGATGCCACCGCGCTCAGCAATACTTTCAGGCGCCAGGCCGCTGATCACAATAATCTGCTCAGCACTCATCAGTTCAGACTTGTACAGTGACTGGATCATCTGCAGTCCGTCCATGCCGGGCATATAAATATCAGCAATCAGTAAATCGGGTTTTTGCCTGCCGATTGCCACCAGACCTGCAAAGCCGTCGTGTGCAATAACAATATCAAGCGGCAAGCCCCAGGACTTGATCGCCGCTTCATAGAATTTCGAGACCGTCGGGTTATCCTCAACAATCAGCAGCCTCTTGTTGCTCGGTTTGCTGGTGTCACCTGAAACAGTTTGATGTGCCTTAATGTAGTCATCAACTGATGACGCCACGATTCGCCGGTGTCCACCGGCGGTCTTCCAGGCCTCCAGGGCGCCACTTTCAACCCACAACTGCACGGTGCGCACTGATACGCCCAGTAACTTTGCGGCTTCAATAGTCGAGTAATAGTTTTTATCTTTCATTTTGGTATAGTCCGTCTTAATTCCTGAGGGTTATCAAATTTAGTATTTGTATCATTATTATCATTTATTGCAGGATTACAAGTGATATTTGCCCTTAAAGTATATTTAATGACCTTTTTTATCATTATTTTGCATATTTAATAGATTTTTTACTTTAGAGGCCCTCCCACAGGCATATTTGAACGCCATTTCGGCACCTGGAGAGATGGTTATACGCGGTTACTTAATTCGTGGTTCGACGCAATTCACTCATTCACATTTGCTAACTCACACCAGCAAATGTATAGGCTCCAGACTTGTGGAGATGCTGTTCCGCAAGCCGGCATTCCAGTCGCAGCAGGCAATTTTCATGTGTTACTCTTGCTCTACCCACGCCAGCCCACATCGATAATATAAGCGATGCCCCTCATCCAGATAGCCTCTGTAGCCAGTATCAGCCTGTTGCTGCTGCTCGGCAGTTTCCTTGCTGCCAAAGGCAGGGATCGACACCGATCTTTCCTGTGGATCGCGCTGTTTTTTATTTTGCTGGCGATCAATTTGACTGATGGCCTGCTTGGTCTAAGTGGCTTCTATCTGCAGCACCCCCACTTGGCCGGATGGGAAGATCCGCTGGTATTACTGTATGGCCCGGTACTGTATTTTTTTGCAGCCAGTCTCACCATTAATCAGCACCGATGGACCTGGCGG
>JAHHOC010000015.1 GCA_018677115.1 Arenicella sp.
ATTTCATGCGAACCCACACTCTCCCGGTCATTAGCGTCGGCCCTGAAGGTGGCGACCTCGATAACTTCATAACCGAAGCGCACATGCACCAGGCGGAACCGCCTGCCGATGATACGGCTGTTTTTGAAAATCTTCTTTATCTGCTCCGGCGTTGCGTCGGTGGCCACGTCAAAATCCTTGGGCTTCATATTCAGCAACAGGTCGCGCACACAACCTCCCACAAGATAGGCCTGATAACCGGCTGACTGTAAATCCTGCACCACCTTCAATGCATTGGCACTGAGGTCTTGTGTATTAATTCCGGCATCTCGCGCGGGGATGATTTTGGGATTTGTCACTACGCTATTGCTTGCATTTACTGCGATTCTCTTGAAATTGATTAATTATTTGCCGACAAATGGCTGGATATAGTGGCCAGACCATCGGTCAAATTGCGGTATCTAAACAGTAACACCCAGGTATTTATATTAGTCGAATGGCGGCAGCTTGCAGATGCAGGCGTAAGCCTGTGTTACCAATCTATGCTTATTCGTACGGCTTGTTTATTACTGTTTGGCCTCTTGGCGTCTGCAATGCAGATCCTGCCGACTGCTATTAAATGACGTCAACGATCTACATCGTTATGCGATATATAAATCGCTCGCTTGAAATCCAACTTTCGTTACTGTCAGTAATCGTTTCCGCTAACCCACTTACACCGGAAACCCTAGCTCCATTGCTTCATTCTGCCCAAAAGTAACACGGGTTACCAGCTATTTTAGCTAAATTATTGTTGCCGCACCCCCACGCTGCTAACCACGCGGATGATGTTGCGAGTGCATCGACTGTAATCGTTCGCGGGCGACGTGTGTATAAATCTGCGTAGTCGATAAATCCGCGTGACCCAACAACATTTGTACCGATCGCAAATCGGCACCATGATTGATCAGGTGCGTGGCAAATGCGTGGCGCAGAGTATGCGGTGAGAGCTTGGCTTTGATCCCGGCGGCTGCGGCATACTTTTTGATCAGGTACCAGAAAGCCTGGCGCGACATATGCTGGCCGCGAGCGGTAACGAACAAGCTGTCACTGCGTCTGCCCTTCAGCAGTTCACCACGTGCCTGTTGCAGGTAACGCTGAATCCAATCCACCGCCTGTTCTCCGAGGGGTACCAGCCTTTCCTTGTTGCCCTTCCCCACTATGCGCAACACACCCACCTCCAAATTGGCCTCTAACAAGGTCAGGGCAACCAGTTCGCTAACGCGCAATCCAGTTGCGTACAGGGTTTCCAACATGGCGCGGTCTCGCACACCAAGGGCAGTATCTGTCGGCGGTGCAGCTAACAGGTCTTCCACCTGCTGTTCACTTAATGAATTGGGCAACGAGCGACCTTGCTTGGGTGACAAAACCTGGGCACAGGGATCATCACTGATTCTGCTTTCGCGAATCTGGTAGCGGTAAAAACGCCGCAAAGTAGACAGAATTCGGGCACTGCTGCTGCTTTTGCTCCCTTGCGCCAACAATGCCGCAAGAAATTTCTGAATGTCCGCCTGCGTGACCTCAAGTAAATCACCCTGGCCAAGGAATCCTGCGAGCCGGTTCAAATCCGATCGATAGGCGCTCAATGTGTTCTGCGACAGCCCCGATTCCAACCACACCGCATCGATGAAGCCATTTATGACTCCCTGGTTATGTTTATTCACCGCCATCGACTAAGTATATCAAGTTGATTAAACAGCGATTCCGCATCGCACCGGAACCCATCACTGATTTGGCTGGATAATAAAAAGCCTGCAAATCAAAGACTTGCAGGCTTTTTCAATAATTTTTCGCGTGTTTTTAATTGAGCTTTTCTTTAATTCGAGCGGCTCGGCCGGTACGCTCACGCAGGTAATAAAGCTTGGCACGGCGGACAGCACCACGACGCTTGACGACGACCGAGTCGATCATCGGGCTATGCATCTGAAAAACTCGTTCAACACCTTCACCATAGGAAATTTTTCGCACTGTGAACGCTGAATGCAGGCCCCGGTTGCGTTTGGCAATGACCACGCCTTCAAAGGCCTGGGTACGCTCTCGATTTCCTTCCTTAATTTTCACGTTGACTACAACCGTATCGCCCGGTCCGAAGTCCGGGATATCCGTGTTCATCTGCTCGTTGTTGATTTCATCAATAATATTAGTCATTTTAATCTCCGTCGGTACTATCCAGTCACATTAACCAGAGGAAGTACCGTCTAGTAAATCGTTCTTAAACTCCGCTAACAGATCTAATTGCTCATCTGTCAGCTCAATCTCATCCAGCAATTCCGGACGCCGCAACCAGGTGCGCCCCAGCGATTGCTGCATTCGCCACTTTTCAATGGCTCGATGGTCGCCGCTAAGCAACACATCCGGCACCCTGTGGCCCTCAAACACTTCAGGCCGTGTGTAGTGAGGACTCTCCAACAGGCCATGTACAAAGGAATCCTGCTCAGCAGAGTCTTCATTACCCAAACTGTCGGGCAACAATCTGGTAATGGCATCAATCATAACCATTGCCGGTAACTCACCACCGGACAACACATAATCGCCGATGGACCATTCTTCGTCGACGTGGTGCTGTAATACACGTTCGTCAACACCTTCATAGCGGCCCGCCAGCAGTATCACTGATTCACGCCGGGCAAACTGTTTAGCTGCCGCATGGTCAAAGCGCTGGCCCTGCGGACTCAGGTAAACGACCTGCGGCTTGCCGCTGGCCTTCGCCTTCGCTGCTTCAATGGCCCTGGTCAGCGGGCCCACCAGCATAACCATGCCGGGACCGCCGCCGTAAGGCCTCGCGTCAACCGTGCTGTGCTTATCATCAGCAAAGTCGCGCAAATTGTGGATACAGAGCTGCAATATATTTTGCTTTATCGCCCTGCCCACCACGCCATGCCCGGTTACTGCATCGAACATGTCGGGAAAAATCGAAATAACATGCAGTTCCATTTTTCCACTCTCAAATTGTTCTATAGCGAAACAGTCTTCAGGCCAGGTAACTCAGGTCCCAATCAACCAGCATAGTGCCCTGCACCAGATCAACTTTCTTCACTACTTGCGGCACATAGG
The DNA here is from genome assembly GCA_018677115.1 of Arenicella sp. Taxonomy (GTDB): domain Bacteria; phylum Pseudomonadota; class Gammaproteobacteria; order Arenicellales; family Arenicellaceae; genus Arenicella. The sequence goes on from JAHHOC010000015.1 coordinate 3,073, forward strand.
GGATTAAAACCTCCTCTACGCCCGACTCGACCTGTCGATTCAACACCAGCACATCATTGGCGCCAGTTTCAAGAATCGAATCGATCCTGCCCATCGGTTCGCCCTGCAAGTTGCTGGCTTCAAGACCGATCAACTGTTGCCAGTAGTACTCACCCTCCGGCAACTCCGGCAGATCATCTTCATCGATCAATATCCGCTGACCGATTAAGGCCTGCGCCTGATCCCGGTTATCGATGCCTTCAAGTTGCGCAACAATACCCTGGCCCTGTTCTCTG
>JAHHOC010000277.1 GCA_018677115.1 Arenicella sp.
GGCCGAGAGGTCATTCCACGCCTCCCCTGGAACATCGTGCTGCTGTTTGGCGGCGGATTCGCGTTGGCGGCAGGATTTCAGAGTACGGGCCTGGCCCAACTGGTCGGGGATCAGTTCCAGGCGGTCAGCGCCCTTCCGACGTTTGCGCTGATCATTCTGGTGTGCCTAATGATCACGTTTCTGACGGAGCTCACCAGCAACACAGCCACCACGGAGATGATCCTGCCCATCCTGGCAGCCATCGCCGTGGCAACGGAGACACACCCCCTCATCCTGATGATTCCGGCTACCCTCTCGGCATCGTGCGCATTCATGATGCCGGTGGCGACGCCGCCCAACGCCATCGTCTTCGGAAGCGGCCGCCTGAGTGTCGGAGAGATGGCAAGGGTGGGAATCTTCCTGAACCTGCTGGGAGCGCTTGTGATCGCTACCGCAGTTTCTACGCTGGGCGCATTCATCTTCGATATCGATCCGTCGGTGCTACCTGAATGGGCATCGTCCCTGGCCTCGGGGACCGGGCACTGAGGCAGCCCATTCAATTAGTCCTGGTGCCGGGCACTTGACTAATTGACTATAGTCCTGGTGCCACTCCTGGTGCCGAGTCCTGGTGCCGGGCACTTGACTGAAATAAGCCTATAAGGACACCCATCTTTTCTGGGCCATTTCTTATTATCTATGCAATTTTTGCTCAGTCTTTATGGGTGTCCCAATAAGTGCCAATAAGTGCCAATAAGTGCCAATAAGTGGCGACCAGCCATCGATTAGTCAAATTAGTCGAGTGCCCGGCACCTTAGTCATAGTCAAGTGCCCGGCACCAGGACTAAATTAGTCAAGTGCCCGGCACCTTGGCACCTTCGTCAGTCCGGGATGCGGCGGAGTACTGCTGCTTAGACAGGCTCCCATCAATACGCCGATAATCAAAGCCACGGTGGCATCGAGATATAGCTCTTCTGTAATCCCCGCAGCCAGCAATGCCGCTCCTACTGCAAGCGTGGAGCGGGTAATGACCGGGCGCAGGCCCCTGGCATGCCAGATTAGCCCCAGCAGCATCACCAATACCGCCACAAACCCGGCGACACCATACTTGAACAGCAAGCCCAGCCAGTTGCTGTGCGATCCCAGAGGATATCCCAGCTCTGGTATATCTCGCTGCGTCCCGTAGCCCAGTGGATTTTCCAAAATGGCCAACAGAGTCTGCTGGTATATGATGCCCCGCGTCGATGTTGAACCGCCGCCACGAAGCGTAAGGAATTGTTCCAACAGCGCGGAGATTCCGTCCTGAAAGACAAATAACACAGCTGCAACCAAACCGGTGATAGTCCATATCGTGATCTTCTGCCAGCGGTGGGGCGACCACAGCATGGCGATGCAGATACCCAGGAGCAGCGTTATGAACGCGGTACGTGCCGTCGTGAGCAACATGGCGGGCAGACACAGCCAACCTGCCATCAGGAGCAAGCGACTGCAGCGATGCAATCCCGTGGCCACCAGGAAAACCATAAAGAGCATGGTGACGAGGCCATTGGATGTCGCATAGGCAAACGCGCCACTAAACCGCGGGTACAGAATGCCGGCGAAATAACTATCGTGAAAAATAGACTTGCGCACCAGGTTGCCCGCAAAGCCCGTGGATGTGATGCTATCTGGTAACAGATAGTACATCGGTGTATCGATAGTACCCTTGTAATTGAAAGTGAGGGCCGCCACGCCGAGCAAAGCGGAGAACACCATGACCACCGCCACTGGTGGTATCAGGGACTGAAAGACGATGTTGCGGTCGGTACGTGAAACCAGCGCTATAGTGGCGAATATCATGGCTATCACACAGCCATCTCGCATCCAGGTAAGGTACCGCATGGGGATGTCGATGCTGCTTCCGCTGAGCACAAAAGCAAGCATGAAAAGCGCAGCGCCCGCAAAGGTCAGCTCGCTGACCAGAACTTTTCCACGTCGCACAGAAACCAGGTCAATGAGCAAGACCGGGAACAATACCATCCACAAAAAGCCGTCCAAGCCTGCCAGCCAGAAGACGGGCAACCCGATCAGGCTGTACTGGATCCAGCGCAGTGATCGTGGCAATAATGAGCCGCACGCCAGCGCGGACCGCAGGCTGAAAACTTGCCGCCTTACTGCGGTCATGTGCCCCTGGTTGTGCGGATCAGCAGGATCAGGACAAAAGCGAAAACGAAACCCATGACCACCGCCAGAACAACCAGCACTCTGAGATCTGGCCAGGTCTGGTTGTCGGCGTCGGGCGCTACTGCCGGGTCGACAATTTCAAATGCATACGGTGAGCGAACGTGCGCCAGCATAATGTTCTTGATCTCGTTTTCCATCAGCCGGTAAATGGCTGCCTGAACCCCACTAATGCTGGTTTTCTTTAATTCGTTTTCCAAAAAACCGATGCTGTTCCGCGCGTCGCTGATTGCCTTGTCACGCATTTTCTCGTTGAGCCGTGCTACCAGCGCATTTGCCCACTGCGCTGCAAGCTCCGGTTCCTCCCATTTAATGACCAGCGTGATAGCTCCGCTTTTCAGGTCCTGATGTATCTGCCTGACCGACGAATCGAATTCATCGATGGCATCGTTAAGCGTCGGCGCATCCGGATCGAGTTCGTTGAAATCATCATCAAACAGCACTGGAAGAAGTTCGTAGTCGGTAATGAAGGCGCCGGTAAAATCCCGCGATCGCAATGTGGCAAGGGCAATATCTGCATTGCTGCTACCACCCCCCAAACCGATACCTGCGAGGCTGGCGACCCCCTCCAGCTGACTGCTGAACGATGACAACGCACCTCCTTCGCCCTGCCATGAGGCCGGCATCATGACAACTGCCGCACGATAAGTTGGAGTAATAAGCATAGCGGCCAGAAACGCGAGCCCCACAAACACACCAATGCAAACCAAAAACAACCAGGCGTTATGCAACAACAAGCGGGTCAGTGAGCGCAGGTCGATCTCGAACGCAACATCGCTGGTCACCAGCGGGACAAAATACCCGGGCAGCGACTGCCGCTGATCAGAAGGTATATGGTCGCCGGATTGACTATGGGATGCGGCTGAGCTGGGTTTCCCATCGGGATTCATATTCATTCATGACCTCATTTGCAATGCAGACGCCTCAGGGGTTGTCCAGTTAGTTGAGCACAAGCAAGCTCACGGAAAGAGGCAGGCCCCATTGACCAATAGACGTCACAACAGCGAGCGACGATCCGGCATTCTACACCAACGCGCGGGTGCTAATGAGTTAGCTTAACGTGGGTCACTGGCTGGCGATACTGCGGTGCCAGATTGCCGAGCGAAAGCGCGGTAAACGATCCTGTCGCCCGCGGCGAGCCGCAAACGTTTTGCCGTACCGGCGTTGAGTTCCAGCACACCGGTAACCTCTTCGTCTGACGAGATCGTCTCGAGCGATCCGGGCACGGTGTCGTGAGCGATGCTGGCAACGGTACCATCGGAACGGATGAACAACATGTCGAGTGAGAGCACCGTATTCTTCATCCACATGCTGACAATTTTCGGCTGCTCGTGGAGAAACAGCATCCCGTAGTCGGCCGGCAGTTTGCGAACAAACATCAGACCGTGTGCGCGCTGATAGGGCGTCATCGCCAGATAGGCGGTGAATTTGTGCCGGTCACCGGCGGCACTTTCGATTACCAATGGTTGCGCGAAAAAACCGGCCAGGGCCGGGTCCCGATCGCCAGCCAATGCAGGCCCGGTAATCAGTATAAGAAACACGGCCATGCTGAAGCGGTTCAGGAATAGCGAGTTCATATTCGTTCCGACAAGTCTGGCGGCCAGTCGTTTCGCACCAAAAGAAAAGCCCGGCAGTTTGCACTACCGGGCTTTCTGTTAAAGCCTGCGGAGATTAATTCAGGACCCGCAGATCGACACGACGATTCTTCTGGCGGCCCGGCCGTGTTGCATTGTCGGCAATCGGGTTCGCCGAGCCATATCCCTTAGCCGTGATGTTATCGCCGTTGGCGCCCTTGGAAATCAGATATCGACGCACAGACTCAGCACGTTTCTGCGACAGGCTGAGGTTCGAAGAAGGCGTACCGGTCGTATCGGTGTAGCCGGCAGCCTCGACTTTCAGATCCGGGTTATTGCGCAGCGTCGCAGCTGCCAGATCGAGTACTGCCGTCGATTCGCTGATCAGATCGGCTGAACTGAGTTCGAACCTGACACCCGGCAGTTCGATCTTGTCGCGGATTTCGCAC
>JAHHOC010000035.1 GCA_018677115.1 Arenicella sp.
ATATTCAGGCTTCAGCTGACGATAGCTACCTGGTCCGCGGCAATACCTTTGTGCGAGATATCAACCGACAATTAGGCTGGAAATTGCCAACCGATGACGCTAAAACCGTGAATGGATTGATTACCGAGTATTTAGAAGATATTCCGCACGCCAATACTTGCTTTAAACTTGACCGCTATATGATCGAAATAGTACAAACGCGCGATACATCGGTGCATGTGGCCAGATTAAAAGAATTAACCTAGAGCAGCTAGACATAAAGCAATTTATACCCAATAATTTATTCATGAAAAACGCTGCTTCGACCGTTTGTATGAATATTTATTTGTGATATATTGCTGAAATAACAATCAGATATAACTCAAACTGAAACTAACTTATGAAAAACATCGCTCTCTCATTGATGCTGACGATTGTGCTATCTGCCTGTAGCAGCGGGACCACCGTTAGCGAGCTGCCTTCAAATGTTACAAACCGGTTCCAAGGTAGTTTCCAGAATACACCCGGAACGCAGAGCGGGGATGTCACGCTGGATATTTCAGAAGATGCCGCGGGCAATATTAACGGCAACATCATATTTACCGCCGCAGGCGCCAACTGTCTAAAGAATGGAACTGTGACAGGCACCACTTCCGGATTCAGCGTTACGCTCGAGGTGCCTCAAACCTCTGTTGAATACACCATCAACACAGTAATTGAGGAAACCGAGGAAATATCTGACGGCATGGGAGGCACAACCACGGTTACAACTCCGATTTCGAACACCACAAGGACTAGCAGCACCGGCAATGTTGGAGTGGTTGTAACTACCAGCGAATCCGGCAACATTACCCGTACCACCACGGTAACCACGACCGAGTCGGATACCACCGGTACGCTCACGATCTTGTTTACCTCCAGCAACGCTGGAGCAAACCTTTCCGGCACCTATACCGTGTCCGGCGACACCTGTAGCAACGCAACCGGCAGCGGGACTATCTCTGTGTCACGTTAAACTTGCATAGCTGATGATTTATCGGTTGTCGCAATCATTGAAAGCCATCACCTGTGTGATGGCTTTTTTAATGCCGGGCGGCAGCATTTTTGCAGACCAGCATAAAGATGACGATTCCTCGCAAACCAGGCCATCGCACAGTGTTTATTTGAGTCTCGCGAATGAATTCGGAGCCCCTACCACGGAAAAACTGGAACATTTTGATTGCAGCGATAAAATCTACGTGGTGGCGGAGTTAAGTCACTACCCTGTCGGAGAGCACCAGCTGAGCGTGAAATGGATTGATCCCAATCAAACGATACGTGAAACGACCAACTATCCGTTTTTCGTGAGGCAGTCCAGCACCAGGATCTGGGCCTGGTTGAGCCTGTCAAGGGGAGCTGGAGCAGGAATCCTGCAGTGGATCGACCCTGCCGCCGGCCTCGAAGAATTCAATGGGAAGTGGAAGGTAGATCTGCACATTAACGGCAAGCTGATTGCTGACAATCGCTTTGAAGTAAATTGCTGACAGCAGACGGCGGCTTTACTAAAGCCGGCGACCTATACCTTATTGTGGCTTATTGGCCACATTGTCACGCACGTAATGCGGTGCAAACCGGGCCGGATCGATTAATTCTTTGTTGGCGTATTTAATTTCGGCCAACGTCAGGATTTCAGCAGCCCGCGGGAAATCAATGTCGCTGCGCAACTCGCTGTTTTCCCAGAAACCTGCTCCTAGCTGATCGCGATATTCCTGCCACGCATTGCCAACCAGTAATTGCCCTGCGACGTAATCGACTGCGGCCGGTGCGCTGACTTGAGTTTCGCCATGCACCAATATTGAGGTGGATGACTTGTCATAACGGGCCCAGTAAATTTGCCCCATGCGGGCATCAATACCAGCGACTACAGAAGCACAATCGTCCAGTCTTGCCACCATGGCACGGAGTGAGGAAACGCCGATCATCGGACACGCCGCACCGTAGGCAATACCCTGGGCAACTCCGACTCCAATGCGTAAGCCAGTGAAGGACCCGGGGCCCTGCCCCACCGCCACCGCATCCAAATCGGCCGCTGCCAGACCAGCTGATTGCAGTAACTCAGCAACCATCTGCAACACGCGTTGAGAATGAATATTATTACCCACTTCCATTTGTTGCTGAACTTCACCATCAATCCGCAAGGCCGCTGAGCAGGCTGGCGTTGCCGTTTCTATGGCCAGCACGCGCAATTCACCACTCTTGATATTTCCTGCTGCTTGACAATGGAGGTGCGGATGCTCCTGAGGAAACCACAGACCTTATCCGGATCGCTGCTGCGCCGCATACCCGGCAAACTGTTCAAAAATATTTTTCCATAATGCGTGCGCCGCAAGCGGGCGTCACAGATCATCAGCACGCCCTTATCCTGCTGACTTCTTATCAACCTGCCTGCCCCCTGCCGCAGGGTTATGACTGCGCGCGGCACCTGGTAATCCATAAACGGGTTTTGACCGGACTGTTGCATTGCATTCAAACGGGCTTTGAGCACTGGTTCAAACGGAGATTCAAAAGGTAATTTGTCAATGATCACACAACTCAATGCCTCACCGGGCACGTCCACGCCCTCCCAGAAACTCATTGTACCCAGCAATACTGAGTTTGGTTTTTCAATAAACTCCCTCAATAAATCACGTTTATTGGTTTCGCCTTGCATTAACACATTAATGTCCTGCTCACTCAACAGCTGTTCAAACTGCTGCATTA
>JAHHOC010000055.1 GCA_018677115.1 Arenicella sp.
CTGCTGCTTCATCCCAGCCGCCACGCGTTAATTTCACAAGTCCAAGTTTGGTTTGCACACTAGCAGCAAGTTCGACCCGCGTGATGGTTAGTGTCACCGCCGGATTGAGCACCTGGATTGCTACATAATTGATATCGCGCTGCAGGTATTGGGGAATCTGATAACAATTGTCGTTGCCCTCCAACGCAATCACAGCTTCACCGTTAACTTCGACCAAAATGTCGCCTGAACTCAGCGGCATATTCGACGCCAGATCAAAACAGAATTCCACGCCCTCATCCTGTAGATCAAATTGACCAAACACTGCATCGCCCAGGGTGGCCTGAAATATGTCGTTTGATAATTCGTTAATTGAGAGCGGAATTGCGATTCCATATGGCGGCGGTCGATATCCATCAACATCCCCTGTAGCGCCGCTACTCGGTACCGACACTGTAGTCGGATCCGTACCTTCAGTTTGACCGATATTCGAGGGCAGTGAGCTATCCACAATATCCAACACCGTTTCCCCCGCCGGCACTGACGTTGGAGGAATATCTCCATTTGTATCGGTAACCACCGTCACAACAGTGCCCGCACTGTCTGTGATCTCTACCTGAACCCCTGGCAGATCCGGTTCGCCCAGGTCTTGCGTGGCGTTACCATTCGTGTCTTCATAAATATGATACATCACCGTACCTTCCGGCGGTTGATAACCATCATTGCCAGCGTGAGTAGTGACGCTACTCTCTACCACCACCACCGTCGGATCTGAACCTTCGGTTTGACCGATATTCGGGGGCAGCGAGCTATCCACAATATCCAATACCGTTTCCCCTACCGGCACTGACGTTGGAGGAATATCTCCATTCGCGTCGGTAACCACCGTCACAACAGTGCCCGCACTGTCCGTGATGTCTACCTGTACCCCCGGCATATCCGGTTCGCCCAGGTCTTGCGTGGCGTTACCATTCGTGTCTTCATAAATATGATGCATCACCGTACCTTCCGGCGGTTGATAACCATCATTGCCAGCATCGGTAGTCGCGCTACTCTCTACCACCACCGTCGGGTCTGTCCCTTCCGTTTGCGTGTGGCTAACCGGGTACTGCGGGTCTGTTTCGTCAACGTCCGCCTTAGTACTGCCTGCCGGTACTGCCGCAATCCAGTCACCATTTGCGTCCGTCGCCACCGTCTGCTCATTGCCGAAACGATCAGTGATCAAGACATCGACGTCCGCTAAATTCGGTTCACCTATATCCTGTGAGCCATTGCCATTAGTATCGATGTATAAATGACCGGTAACGTACTCTGCGTCCAACAGGAATATATTGATAATATTCATCACTGCCGCTAATTTTCGTTTTTGGGAATCCGTTGCTGCTGATTGTGCAAGTGCATTCGGCACCGTGAGCAATACAGCAATCATCCCAGTAACGAAAATGAATGATTTAACGCAATGCGTTGCACACTGCTCGGTTTTAATCAAATCAAGCTCCTGTCGGTTTATTGTCTGCGCGTAATCCATGGAAAACGACACAACATCCCTACCGCAAATAAACCCAGCTTAAAACCCCTTTATTCAGCTCTACAACTCTAGAGCAAGTTGTTGACCAATGCCAATTAATTTAGATTAACAAAATTTGTCAGCGTCTGGTTTTTAAGACAGTTGGTCAGGCAAGCGCTTTGGAGACGATCTCCCTGATATCTTTGGCCAGTGCTTGCTCATTGTTGATTCGTTCCAATTGATTTTTCATCATGCTGGAATTTGGTTCGACATGTTCCCGCCAGTTATTAAAGGCCCCTGCCAGGCGGGCGGCAATTTGCGGATTTATCTGGTTCAATTCAATTATTTTATCTGCCAGAAAAACATATCCTGAACCATCCGGGTTGTGGAAACTGGGCATATTGGCGGTGTAGGCTCCAATCAGTGAACGTACTTTATTCGGGTTGTTGATCGAAAAGGCAGAGTGTTTAAGCAAGGTCTGTACGTTTGCCAGTGCGTTTTCTTCCGGCACCATGGCCTGCATGGCAAACCACTTGTCCAGCACCAGGGCGTCTTGCCGGTATCTGGAGTAAAAATCATCGATTATGGCTTGTTTATCGCGGTAGGCGGAATGCACTAATGCAGCAAAGGCAGCTAAGCGGTCGGTCATTGTATTAGCAATGTCATATTGTTGCCTGGCAAGCGCGTAAAATTCGTCTCTCTCGGTGGCCACCAGATAGCTCAAGGCACGATTTTGCAACTCCCGTTGGGCCATTGCCCCGGCTTCCAGCGAAAATAGCCCGCTGCTTTGATTGTCACGGTAAAGCGAGAAAAGCCTGTCTTGCAGGTCAATCGCCAACGCAGACTCGAGTTTGCGCCGCGTGCGGTAAACAGCCTGCGATTTGATCGGCCTGCACAAATTGGCAATGTAACTGCTGCCGGGCAAAGTCAACATTAGAGCAAGCATCGCCTTATCTTCCGGGGCACCATCGATTAATCTACCGAGGGCATTGAGCAGCTTGTGGTACAGAACCGGGTCAAATTCGTTTCCGTCAACCGCCGGCAGTATAAGATTCAGCGACAGGCGTTGCATTGCTTCCCAGCGGGCGAAGCCATTGGTATCAAATTGAACCAGATGGGCCAACTCATCATCACTCTGTTCAAATTCAACTTTCACCGGCGCGGAAAAGTCTCGTAGCATGGAAACTACAGGGGCATGACCCCAGTCCCTGAATTCGACTGTCTGTGTTGTTTCCGTCAGCATCATGGTTTCTGCGTGCTGCTCAATGCCACTGTTATCCAGCAAGGCAAAGCAGATCGGAATAACAAATGGCTGCTTGTCTGACTGTCCGGGAGTCGCCGGGCAACTTTGCGAGAATACCAGTGTGAACAGATTGCTATCATCATAGTATTCCTGCTCCACTGTAATTACCGGCGTACCGGCCTGTGTGTACCAGCGGCGAAACTGGCGTAGGTCGATATCGTTAGCCTGTTCCATGCAGCATACAAAATCTTCCGTAGTAACCGCCTGGCCGTCAAAGCGCTCAAAATACAAGTCGGTGGCGTTTCGAAACCCCTCATTGCCGATTAGTGACCGCATCATACGGATGACTTCAGCGCCTTTTTCATAAATAGTGACAGTATAGAAATTGTTGATCTCCTGATACGATTCCGGCCGTACTGGATGAGCCATCGGACCGGCGTCTTCTTTGAACTGGTAAGTACGTAATGCCTGCACATCGCGGATCCGTTTGACTGCGCGCGATCCCATATCCGCACTGAATTCCTGGTCACGAAACACTGTAAACCCTTCCTTCAGGCTAAGTTGGAACCAGTCGCGGCAGGTTACTCTGTTGCCTGACCAGTTGTGAAAGTATTCATGCCCGATAACACTCTGAATTCCCTCATAGTCAGCATCGGTGGCGGTCTGCTGATCGGCCAGTACGTATTTGGAATTAAATATATTCAGGCCCTTATTTTCCATCGCGCCCATATTAAAATCATCGACCGCAACCACGTTGTATATATCTAAATCATATTCGCGGCCGTAAACCTTCTCATCCCACAGCATAGCGGCCTTCAGTGAGTCCATGGCGTGACCGCATTTGTCAATATTGTGCGCCTGGGTATATATGTTCAGCTCAATGGTTTTGCCAGACATGGTTTCGAAGCAATCATTGATTGACTGCAAATCACCGGCCACAAGGGCAAACAGATAACTCGGTTTGGGGTGCGGGTCATGCCAGCGCTGCCAGTGGGTTCCGTCACTGTTTTCACCAGAGGAAACCGGATTTCCGTTAGACAGCAGGATTGGACAACTGGCTTGATCGGCTGTAATAGTAACGTCGTACACCGACAAGACATCGGGGCGATCCAGGAAATAGGTGATGCGACGGAACCCTTCGGCCTCGCACTGCGTACAAAAATTTCCACTGGATTGATACAGGCCGGACAGTTCTGTATTTAAATGCGGTTGCAATTCGGTCACTATTTTCAGTTTGCATTGACGCGGCAATGCGTGAATCGTCAGCGTCTCATCGGTTAACAGGTATTCTTCTTCATCAGCAACCCGGCCATCGATCTCTAGACTCTGCAATTTCATTTTGTCGCCATCCAACACCAGCGGCTCGTCACCTGTCGATAGCGCGCGGATCAATAATTCCGCCTTTACCGCAGTAGTCTTTTCAGCAAGGTGAAAATGCAAAGCGACATGATCTATTGCATGCGTGGGAGGCTGATAATCCTTTAAGTAGACCGTATTATCAACGGCAGGTGAAAGGTCGTTCTCTAACATATAAGTCTAAGTCATTTGTTAAAAGCGACTCCAGACAGGAGTCAATGTGTCGGATAAAGGTGCTGCGTTACCCAATGCGGCCCAGGGCTGGTCGAGGGCATGAAAATCGGATCCAATGGACGCCAGCAGCCGATGCTGATTGGCCAGTGATGTCAGCTGAGCAGTTTGCTGGGAATTGCTCACCGCAGTAGATACTTCCATGCCTTCCACTCCCTGCAGTTTCATTTCGTCAATCAAGCGGACTAATTTGCTTCTGGTGAATTTATACCGGAGCGGATGTGCCAGCACAGCTATACCTCCGGCCTCGAGAATCCAACTGGCAATCTCATCAATTTCCGGCCAGCGCATTGCGACGAAACCCGGCTTGCCGCGAACCAGATAGCGCTTAAAAGCCTGCCGCTTGTCTTTAACCACCCCTGAATCGACCAGTGCCTGGGCGAAATGTGGCCGGGTTGGAACACTATGCGTTTTTAACAATCGATCTACCCGGGCGCGCAGGTTTATGCCGTGTTTTTCAAAGTCCTCATGCATCGCCTCTGCCCTCTCAAAGCGCCGTTCGATATTTTGCTTTATACCGCTAATCAACGCCTCATTACCCGGATCAATATTTAACCCCAGAACATGCAGTAGCTGGCCTCTCCAGCTACAACTGAGTTCAATACCATTAATCACGCTAACCGGGCTGGTGACACCGGCATCTGCCAACGCCGCCAATCCTGCGGTAGTGTCGTGATCGGTTAAGGCCAGGTGAGTGATTCCGCGCTTTTCGGCCAGATCAAGTAATGCTTCCGGTGCAAGTTCGCCATCAGAATAGTACGAATGGCAGTGC
>JAHHOC010000066.1 GCA_018677115.1 Arenicella sp.
TCGCCAGCGCGAACAATATAACTGCGGGTTGTTGCCGGTTCGTGATGGGTTTCGCTGCTGTCGAGCATCACTACATTGAGCTTTTCGGCATCTGCTATCGCAGGTAGTAATGGCGCGCCCAAAGCACGTAAAGAGGCTGCCGAATAACGCACCGCCCGCTTTCTGTTAGCCTTCTCGACCACGGCGGGGGGCACACTGATGAGCGGGGGCGAAGTCACCGGCTGCCCTGTTAACCAGCCATTTTCTAACAGGTAATTTGCCACACTACCTATCGCGTCCACCGGCTGATCAATCAGGTCAACTTTGCCATCACCGGAGAAATCCACCGCATAGTTACGGTAACTGCTGGAGATAAACTGCGGGAAACCCACGGCACCGGCATAGGAGCCCAGAATTTTGGTGCTATCGAGCTGGTTCTCCTTTGCAAGAATCAAGAATTCACGCAATTCCCCGGCAAAAAAATCACTGCGGCGGGGATACCCGGTAACCAGGGTTACCAGGCTGTCGAGGACTTTGTGCTCACCTTTATAGCGGCCAAATTTTGACTCCACACCAATAATCGCCACTATAATGCTTGCCGGTACGCCATATTGGCGTTCAGCGCGTTCCAGCTCCTGCTGGTATTGGCGCCAGAATTGCACACCCTGGTTGATCCGCTCTTCCTGCAAAAATATCTTCCGGTATTTGCCCCAGGTAAATTTATATTCAGCAGGATTGCGCATTGCCTCAAGCACTGAATCACGCACCTTGGCGGTGGAAAAAATGCGCCGTAATTCCGCTTCGGTGAAACCGTTTTCAGCGATCAGGCGGTCAGCCACTTTACGTAACTTTGGCTCGTTTTTCAGGCTCAGTGCCTGCACCGATGAAGTCGACACCAGCAAACCCACCAGCAAGGCATAAGCACCGTGCCTGAGCGGCGAAATTTTTGAATAAAGGTGGATCATCGCGACATCAGGCTCCGATGATTTTGGATGCCCATCAAGATACCAAAGCCGGCCATGAGAGTCACCATCGATGTGCCACCATAACTGATAAGAGGCAAAGGCACGCCAACCACCGGCAATAACCCCGACACCATGCCAATATTTACGAAAACGTAAAAAAAGAAGGTCATCGACAAACTCCCTGCAAGCAGTCGCGAAAACGTATCTTTGGTGTAAAACGCAATATACAGACCGCGACCGGTAATAGCGACGTAAAGTGCAAGTAACAGCATCACCCCTATAAAGCCGAATTCCTCAGAGAACACTGAAAAAATGAAATCTGTGTGGCGCTCAGGGATGAATTCCAGCTGCGACTGGCTGCCCTCCGTCCAGCCCCTGCCCTGCATACCACCAGAACCGATGGCAATCATTGATTGGATACTATGGTAACCCGCTCCCAGCGGGTCCGACCAGGGATCGAATAAAGTCAATATTCTCTGTTTCTGGTATTCACGCAAAAGTTGCCATAAAAAAGGAGTGGCGACCGCACCACACACAGCGAGTATGCCAATACTTTTCCACGCAAAGCCAGCCAGGAAAATTATCAATGTGCCGGACATCAATATCATTATCGTAGTGCCTAAATCAGGCTGCTTTAAAATCAGCACCGCGGGCAACAGCAAGATGGTCGCAGCATAGAACAAGTTAAGCTTGCTGGGCGGCAACGACCGCCTGGCGAGCACCCATGCAACCATCATCGGCACACCAATTTTCATTAATTCTGAGGGTTGAAAACGAAACAACCCGAGATCCAACCATCGTTGCGCACCCTTGCCGGTATAGCCCACCAGTAAAACCATCAGTAACATGGCCATGCCAATTGAATAGATATACGGCGCCCAGCGATACCAGGTGTCAGGCCGTACCTGAGCAACTGCCACCATGGCGGTAAACGCCACCAGCATGCGGATTGATTGATTTCTGAGCACCCGGATATCTTCTCCGCCAGCACTCCACAAAATCACCAAACTGACGGCGCACAGGATCATCAATCCAAAAAACAACGGTAAATCGATTTTCGGTCTCAATATCATATGCTCGGCGAACTCCCGGTGTCGTCATCGGCAGAGGGTCCAACAGCAGTTTCAATGTCGGTTTGTGACTGTGATGGCTGGCCGGCATCAATAC
>JAHHOC010000070.1 GCA_018677115.1 Arenicella sp.
GTTTCAGGTTCCGGTCGTCTACCAGCCAGGGCACGAAGACTCAATTCAACTGATTTTTGCTGACGGTTCCAGACAGTCGATTGTGGGCCACCAACTCGACCAGGCCGTGAGCAAGGGGCTATTTGCCCGCAGCGGCCGTGTTCGGCAAATCGACTGTTATTTTTCTGCGCATGAGGATGCTGGTGACGACTAAAGGAATTTGCAAAGTCAAACGATGACGCAAGCCCCCTGTCGGGCTATGTTTTTCTAACCGCTCAGATATTCAACCGCACTTGCTGTCACCGCAACTCAAGCAGGTCATGCACCCATCCAGCAGCACCACCGCTTTGGTGGAGCACTTAACGCACACGGTCGCACTTTCGGGAAACAGGTTCTCTGCTTTACTGGCTGTAGCCACGTCCTGTTTGGCCTCAATCTCGGCTTTCTTCTTGGCCAGGTAGTCTTTCTGGTGATCATCCAGGTTGTCGGCCTTGATCATGCCAATCATTTGCATGTGCCGTTCGATAGCATGGCCGATTTCGGCCACAATTGAGGGCATAAAGATGCCGCCTGGTTTGAAATAACCACCTTTAGGGTCGAACACCGCTTTGAGCTCCTCTACCATGAAGGTGGTATCACCGCCTTTGCGGAAAACCGCAGAGATCAGCCGGGTAAGGGCGACCACCCACTGAAAGTTGTCCATATTCTTTGAATTAATGAATACTTCGAACGGACGGCGCTTCTCATGCTCGCTGCCTTCATTGAGTATGATGTCGTTGATGGTGATATACATCGCGTGCTCGGTAACCGGTGTTTTTACCTTATAGGTTGAGCCGACCAGCATCTCCGGCCGCTGAACACTTTCGTGCATATGCACTACATCCGCCAGCCGCTGTTGCTCAGCACTCTCCTCCTCAGTCGCCAAGCGGGCCTGCTCTTCGGCCTCGGTTTCCGCAGCGTTTACTTTGTAGCCGGTGATTTTACCTTCGATCTTTCTTACCATGATTAATACCTTTGTCTTGCAGTAGCCGCTTTATTTATAGGGCCAATTTTAAAATTTTCAGTTGTTTCATTGTCTGGATTGCGGCGTCGCTATGTGCTCCCGGCGATGACAAATTAGAATTTGCCGTAGTAACCCTCTTTCAATGCATCGAACAGATTCGCCGCGGTGTGTACCTCTCCGTCGTATTCAACTTCTTCATTGCCTTTGAATTCCACTGTGCTGCCATCATCCAGGGTGAACTGGTAGATGGTATTTTCCAGATCGTCTTCCTTTACCAGCACGCCCTGGAAGGCTTCTGGATTAAAGCGGAAGGTAGTACATCCTTTTAAACCATTCTCATAGGCATACATATAAATTTCCTTGAACTCCTCATAGGGGAATTCGGTGGGCACATTTGCGGTTTTTGAAATACTTGAATCCACCCATTTCTGTGCCGCCGCCTGGATATCGACATGCTGAATCGGGGTAATACTGTCCGATGTGACAAAGTTGGCAGGTAACTGTTCGGCCGGATCGGTCGACAAAGGCATCGCCTTTTCGTTCACTACCTCGCGGTAGGCCAGCAGCTCATAGGAGAATACATCTACCTTCTCCTTGGTTTTGCGCCCTTCGCGGATTACATTACGCGAGTAATGATGGGCAAAACTGGGTTCGATACCGTTACTCACATTATTCGCCATTGACAGTGAAATGGTGCCGGTGGGTGCAATCGAACTGTGATGCGTAAAACGCGCACCGAGTTTCGCCAGTTCTTCGACCAGCGCAGGATCTATCTCACCTACCTGTTGCATATAGCGACTGTACCTGGCGTGCAACACACTACCTTTAACTGTGTCACCAAGCTGGTAACCGTCTTCCACCATTTCCGGCCGCTGCGCCAACATTTCGGTGGTCACTTCAAACTCGTCCTGCATGATCGGTGCCGGGCCTTTCTCCCTGGCCAGTTCGAGTGCCTGGTTCCAGCCTGCCATCGCCATTTCGCGGGCAACTTTTTCGGTGAATGCCACGGAGTTGTCGTCGCCATAGGTCATCCCCAACATGGTCACGGTCGAGCCCAACCCCAGAAAGCCCATACCATGGCGTCTCTTATATTCTATCTCGTTGCGCTGTCCTTCCAATGGCAGGCCATTGATTTCCACAACATTGTCGAGCATACGCGTGAACACTCCGACCACTTCGCGGTATTTATCCCAATCAAACTGTGCCTCATCAGTGAAGGGATCGACCACAAACTTGGTCAGGTTGACTGAACCCAACAAGCAACTGCCATACGGTGGCAAGGGTTGTTCGCCGCAGGGATTGGTAGCGCGAATGTTCTCACTGAACCAGTTGTTATTTTTGTTATTGACCTCGTCAATGAGGATAAAACCCGGCTCAGCAAAGTCATAGGTCGACGCCATTATCATGTTCCATAGCCGATTGGCTGGGATGGTGTCGTAGATTTTACAGGCAGTCAGGCCCTGGTCGTTTTTAATATAGCCTTCCTCTGCCGGAAAGCGGCGCCAGATGATTTCTTCAGAACTGTATACGTCAATTTTGTCGTCGCGTGCTTCCTTTTCCATGATAGGGAAACTCAAATGCCAATCGGCATCGTTGCGCACCGCTTCAATAAACTCACTGGTTATCAATAAAGACAGATTGAACTGGCGAAGACGGCCGTCTTCGCGCTTGGCGCGGATAAATTCCATCACATCCGGGTGACTGACATCAAAAGTCGCCATTTGCGCGCCACGGCGGCCACCTGCAGAGGACACGGTGAAGCACATTTTATCGAATATATCCATGAACGAAAGTGGGCCGGAAGTATAAGCTCCAGCACCCGATACATACGCACCTTTAGGTCGCAATGTGGAAAACTCGTAACCGATGCCACAACCGGCTTTCAAGGTCATGCCAGCTTCATGATTTTTGTTGAGGATGTCGTTCATCGAATCGGTAATGGTGCCCGATACTGTGCAATTGATGGTCGAAGTGGCTGGCTTATAGGCCTGAGCGCCTGCATTGGAAATAATCCGGCCGGCTGGCAACGCGCCGTTTTCCAGAGCCCACACAAAACGCTCATACCAGTGCTCGCGCAATTTATCAGTAGCTTCAACTCCGGATATCGCTGAGGCTACCCGCTCCAGTGTGGCATGAGTGGTCTCGTCTATGGGATTACCCGCCTTATCTTTGAGGCGGTACTTTTTATCCCAGATGTCGGCCGATGTGGATTGCAGTTCCATTTGCCTGAGCTTTTCCTCGCCCCCTTTTTTGGCTTTGGTTAGTTCGGCGGATGCACCGTCGATCCTTTTCTCGGCTTGCCGATCTTCAGCAGCTGTCCCCATTCTTTTAATCCTCTTTATGTCTGTATGGTTAGTGGTCGGTTTTTATTTCGGATATTTCATTACCGTCAACCGAAACCCGATAGTGAAAAATAGACACCCGTTTTAATTACTATTACTCGATTAATGCAATGCACCAAAACGGAGTAACGCGGCACAACTTTGACCACATTGAAAAATGCTCATGCAGCCTCAATCGCCAGCCTGCCCGAACCTCAAATGTCCTCTGCTATAGCGCTGATAG
>JAHHOC010000071.1 GCA_018677115.1 Arenicella sp.
CATATTGATGGCTCAGGTCGGCTGCAAACTGTTACCCGGGATAGCAATGCAACCTACTATGAACTGATCAGCCGCTTCTATCAGAAAACCGGGGTGCCGATGTTGCTTAACACCTCTTTTAATGAGAACGAACCGATCGTATGCCAGCCGCAAGAAGCTCTGGCATGCTTCCTGCGCACCAGGATGGATGTGCTGGTATTAGGGTCCAACCTGATCATGCGTGATCAGGTTATGGGGCAATGAATACATGCTGATCGTCGTTTTTCTAACCAGTTTGTTGATGGGATTCCTGCTCAGCAAACATGCGGAGTCACTCGGTTTGCTGGCTTATCCGGGCGAGCATCGTCACCACCCGGAACCGACTCCGGTTGTTGGTGGTATTGCAATGTTCACTGGATTGATGGCGGCGTATTTGGTTCTCGACAATCAAGTTCTTGAAGCGCTGTTACCGGCATTGCTGGTTCTTTGCGTCACAGGGGTCTGCGATGATCGATACAAGCTGCCATACTGGTCACGATTTATTGCCCAGGCTGTGGCAGCACTATTGATGATCTGGTTGACAGGTGCTCATTTGAGCAGCCTGGGCCCGTTGCTGTCAGATAATGAAATACTGCTAGGTCAGTGGGCGCTGCCAGTCACTGTTTTTGCCGTCATTGGCGTAATTAATGCGCTCAATATGTCTGACGGCCTGGATGGGCTTGCCGGCTCGATTGTGCTGCTTGTTGTTGCCGGTATATACCTGGCCGGTAGCGATAAACACGGACTGCTGGCAATCATTGCTGCCTCGGTCAGCGGGTTTTTGTTCTGGAACCTGCGCATCATGCGGCCTCAAGCGAGACTATTCATGGGAGATGCCGGTAGTACCATGCTCGGGCTGGTACTCGCCTATCTGCTGATTGATGTCACTCAAGGCGATCAGCCGATGGTGGCTCCTATTACCGCGCTATGGTTTTTGTTACTGCCACTTTTTGATGCGGTGGGTGTGCTTCTCATTCGGCCGCTGAAGGGGAAATCACCCTTCGAGGCGGATAGAATGCACTATCACCATTTCCTGCAACAGAAGGGATTTACTGCCAACCAGAGTCTAGTTGTGGCGCTGATGCTGCAGGCTATTTTTATCACCGGTGGCGTGCTGATAAACCGCTTATCGGTGCCCGAGCATATTCAGTTTTATGTCTTCATGGGATTATTTGCGCTCTATCTTTTGCTGCTGTTTCGACTATCTGCTGAGCAGCAAGCAGAATAGAGTGAACGAAAATGTTGGGCGCACCCCTTACCTTTTATTGGCGAACAAATTGGACAGAGAGCAATCTAACAAGGGGTTAATTAAAGAAAATCCATTGGACTATCAAAATAATCTTCTGCAGTAAAATGAAAAAGCCCCATAAATGGGGCCCTTGCATTTTGGCGGAGAGGGTGGGATTTGAACCCACGAAGGGCTACTAACCCTTGCCGGTTTTCAAGACCGGTGCATTCAGCCGCTCTGCCACCTCTCCTCGATTTACATCCTGCGCTACCTTATCGATAAATGTTTGAGCGTCCCAAACCAGCGCGCAATAGTATATTAGACGCGGATTTATGACAATAAATAATCACTAATATAGTCTGGTAGGGCGCTCTCGAGAGAGCACCTGTTTTGAGCGTTACTGAATTAAACTGTCACGAAATAAATGTAGCAGCGAACCTTAAACCTACCAAAATTTATCCAAAATAGCCTGTTGTAAAGCCCGAATAAGTTCTATATCATACGCACCCACTTGATATTGCGGGGTGGAGCAGTCTGGCAGCTCGTCGGGCTCATAACCCGAAGGTCGTAGGTTCAAATCCTGCCCCCGCTACCAAGTTAGCATTGAGCGAGAAATTGATAGATAACTTGCCCTCTGCGAAGCGGTGTTATAACTGAGTTCAGGCCTGTTGCTCAATATTCAGTTCACTGTTACCAATTTGGTTTGGTTATCACCAAACTCACTGGAAGCCCCGCTTTATGCGGGGCTTTGTGTTTCTCAGCACAGCGCTATGGTTGTTTTATTTGCGACGTGAGCCTGAGGCTCACTTTTTGTTTGAACGGGTGTGAAAATATGGCTTTAACGATCCCGCATATTGACGAGATGCTGCAACCCGGTGCCGAAGCACTGGGCTATGAGCTCGTGGCCGTTGAGATGGGCGGTGGTGATAATGCCGTTGTGCGTATCTACATCGATTCTCCCGATGGGGTTACTGTTGATGACTGCGCCAACGCCAGTAGGCAGTTTAGCGCGATATTGGATGTAGAAGACCCGATTTCCACCCGCTATACACTGGAAGTTTCTTCGCCCGGAATCGACCGCCCATTGGCCAAGCCAGTGCATTTCAAAAAGTTTATCGGTGATGATGTGAAGATCAAAATGGCTACTCTGATAGATGGCCGTCGACGCTTTACCGGTGCACTGGTCGATGCAACTGACGAATTTGCAGTAGTTGAGGTTGATGGCGAGCAAACTCAACTGCCTTACCGAGAAATGGATAAGGCACGATTAGTACCCGTATATGAATTTGATGCGTAATTTAGTTTACCGACACATTACTGAGAACCAGAGGCTAAAATAATGGCAAGCGAAATTTTGATGATGGCAGAAGTTTTATCTACCGAAAAAGCGGTCGATAAGGGCATTATCTTTGAAGCAATTGAGGCGGCACTGGCAACCGCGACCCGAAAGCGACACCGGGAAGATATCGAGGTTCACTGCACCATCAACCAGGAAGACGGTTCCTACATCCCTTATCGCGTATGGGAAGTCATCGAAGACGATGCCGAGTTGGAATTCCCGTCCAAGCAAATTTGTGTAAGTGCTGCCAAGGAGCATGATCCCGATCTGGAAGTTGGCGGCTTTGTCAAAGAAGAACTCGAGGCAGTGCCTTTTGGCCGCATCGCTGCGCAGGCCGCCAAGCAGGTAATAATGCAAAAGGTGCGAGAGGCAGAGCGTAATAAGATCAGCGAAGAATTTGAACCCCGAGTTGGCGAAATGTTATCCGGAGTCGTCAAACGCATGGAGCGCGGTGATGTAATTGTGGATCTTGGCGGTGTTGAGGCTGTGTTGCCGAGGAGCCGCATGATTCAACGCGAGGGGCTGCGCCCCGGAGACCGTATACGTGGCATTCTTGAAGAGGTTAAAACCAATAACAGGGGCCCGCAGCTGGTAATCGATCGGGTGACTCCGCAATTAATACTGGCTCTGTTCAGGGCAGAGGTGCCGGAAGCCAGTGAAAACATTATTGAAATTTTAAGCGCTGCGCGTGACCCGGGTCTGCGCGCCAAAATAGCGGTTAAATCCAATGACAGTAAAGTTGATCCGGTCGGCGCGTGCGTGGGTATCCGTGGATCGAGGGTACAGAGCGTCTCAAACGAAATCAATGGTGAGCGCGTCGATATCATCAAATGGTCTGAAGACCCCGCTCAATTTGTAATAAATGCGCTGGCACCGGCTGAGGTGGAATCGATTATGGTTGATGAGGACAAGGGATCCATGGATGTGATTGTAGATGAGTCACAGTTGTCCCTGTCGATTGGCCGAGGCGGTCAAAATGTTCGCCTGGCTTCAGAGCTGACGGGTTGGGAAATAAACATCATGACCTATGAGCAGGCCAACGAAAAATTGGAGGAAGAATCTTCCGGCGTGCGTGAAATGTTTATGGCCAAGCTGGATATTGATGCCGATGTGGCAACAATTTTAATTCAGGAAGGTTTTACAACATTGGAAGAAGTTGCCTACGTGCCACGTGATGAAATGATCGAAGTAGAAGAGTTTGATGAGGCCCTGGTTGATGAATTGCGCCAGCGTGCAGACGATGCATTGGTGACGCTGGCAATTCAAAAAGAAGAAATGCTAAAGGGCGCAGACCCTGCTGATGATTTACTCGGCATGGAGGGTATGGACGAAACTACGGCTAAATTTCTCGCCATAAACGGCATAAAGACAATGGAAGACCTTGCTGATAGCGCCACCGACGAATTGCTTGATATTGAGGGATTGGAGATTACTGAAGATCGTGCGCAGGAGTTAATAATGACTGCGCGCAGACCGTGGTTTGAGGAAATGGGTATCGATCCGGACGCCAGCGACGCTGAGGAAGAAGAACCAGTGGCGAGCAGCTAGTTCCTATCGCCAACATAAATCATATCCACATTCGAAACCAAACACGAGCATAAAAGATGTCAACAATCACTATAAAAGCCTTTGCCCAACAAAGAGGCATAAAACCTGACATGTTGGTAAAACAGTTAGGTGAGGCCGGTATCAGTGGCAAATCTATTGACGATTCGCTGCATGACGAAGAAAAGCGACAACTGTTGGAGCATCTGCGCGGAGGTGCTAAAACTGCAGCCTCGGCGGCGGCACCGGCTGGGCGCGGCAAAATTACGCTCAAGAAAAAGACCACATCGGAGATCAAACAAACTTCTAGAACCGGAGTTGCTCGAACCGTACACGTGCAGACTAAAAAGCGGCGGACGTTCGTAAAACGAGAGGTGTTGGAGCAACAGGAGGCAGAGCGTCAGGAACTTGAGCGTCAGCAGCAGGAAGAAGCGGCGAGATTAGAGCAACAGCAGGCTGAAGCGGAACAACAGGCGCAGCGTGAGCGGGAGCAGCAGGAGATTGCCGAGAAGCAACAATCATCGCAAGATGACGCGCACCCTGAAGTGGCGGATACGGATTCGCCCGAGGCGGAAACGAAAACCGAGCAGGAACAGGTTGAGGGCACTGACTTCGATACGTCCGAACCTGCTGCGAGTGACGCGGTTGCGCGGCGTGAGGTTGCAATGCCGTCGATTATACGTAAGGCTTCGGATCGAAAGTCCACTTCACCTATAGTGCGACAGGCCGAACCCGCACCTGCGGAACCGGTTGTTGAAACTAAGCCTGGCAAGGGAAAGAACAAACGCAAACCGTTCACCGGTCGCGAGGAACTGCATGTCGCCAAGGGCCGCAGAAAGCGCAAAGAAAAGCGCCGGCCATCCAACATCAAGTCGAGCACTGCTGACCAGCATGCGTTTGAGAAACCTGTTGCACCGGTGGTGCGGGAAGTACAGATCCCTGAAACCATTAATGTTGGTGATTTGGCGGCGCAAATGTCAGTTAAATCGTCAGAGGTTGTTAAAGCCCTTTTCAATATGGGCACCATGGTGACTATTAACCAGGCCCTGGATCAAGATACCGCGATGCTGGTAGTTGAGGAAATGGGCCACACTGCAGTAGAAGCCAAACAGGATGACCCCGAGGCATTTATCTCACAAAGCCAGGAAACCGAGGTTGATGAAACCGAATGGGAGCCGCGATGCCCGGTTGTCACCGTGATGGGGCATGTTGACCATGGCAAGACTTCGCTTCTGGATTACATACGCAAAGCCAAAGTGACTGATAGCGAGGCAGGCGGAATTACCCAGCACATTGGGGCCTATCAGGTGGAGACAAACAGCGGTCAGATTACATTCCTGGATACTCCCGGACATGAAGCGTTCAGTGCCATGCGTGCCCGTGGCGCACAGGCAACAGACTTGATAATACTGGTTGTAGCGGCAGACGACGGAGTCAAACCACAAACCATTGAAGCGATTACCCATGCCAAAAATGCCGGGGTTACGCTGATTGTTGCGATAAACAAAATGGATAAAGAGTCGGCAGATCCTGAACGTGTTAAGCAGGAGCTGGCGGCGGAGGAAGTCATTCCTGAAGATTGGGGCGGCGATGTAATAATGGTGCCTGTTTCGGCCGAAACTGGACAGGGTATTGACGAACTGTTGGAATCGGTGGCGATTCAATCCGAGTTGCTGGAACTTAAGGCCCGTCCAAGCGGAAATGCCACCGGCACGGTAGTTGAGGCACGCCTGGACAAGGGTCGTGGTCCGGTATGCACAATATTGGTTCAACACGGTCAATTGAATAACGGCGACATAGTGTTAGTCGGCCAGGAAACCGGTAGGGTTCGGGCGATGGCTGATGCAGCCGGCAATTCGATCAAAGGTGCGGGACCCTCGACGCCGGTGGAAATTCAAGGCTTGAGTGGTGTGCCTGCAGCGGGTGATGAGGTTTTGGTGGTTGACGACGAACGTAAGGCGCGCGAAGCTGCTGAATTCCGCCATCACAAAGATCGTGAAGCACGTTTGGCACGGCAACAGGCTGCCAAGCTGGAAAATATGTTTTCACAGATGGGTGAAGGCGAGAGCAAGAACGTAAACGTGCTGATCAAAGGCGATGTCCAGGGTTCGATCGAAGCCCTGACTGAGTCATTGAGTAAGTTGTCAACTGACGACGTTAAGGTCAGTGTTGTGCACGGGATGGTCGGAGCGATCAATGAATCTGACATCAATCTGGCAATGGCGTCTTCCGCTGTGGTGATCGGGTTCAACGTGCGTGCAGATGCGCAGGCTCGTAAACTGGCTGAACAGGAAGATGTTCAAATAAGATATTACAGCATTATTTATGAAGTCATTGACGACGTAAAAGCAGCAATGGAAGGCTTGCTCGATCCGGAAATCAAAGAAGAAACTCTCGGTTATGTCGAGGTGCGAGAAGTGTTTAAGGCACCTAAAATTGGCACAATCGCCGGGTGTTACGTTACCGAAGGCCTGGTAC
>JAHHOC010000101.1 GCA_018677115.1 Arenicella sp.
CCACTGATCACTTCAGTGGCAAAGCGTCCGCGATTTTCCATACTGCCGCCGTACTCGTCGTCGCGCTGGTTGGTGCCTTCCCAGAAGAACTGGTCGATTAAGTAACTGTGCGCACCATGAATTTCGATGGCATCAAAGCCGGTTCTCTTGGATTCAACCGCCGCCTGGACATAAGCTTCGATGACTTCATCGATATCCTTTGTGGTCATTGCATGGCCGGTGATCTTGCCGGGCATCATCATGCCGCTGGGACTGTATCCCGGGGTATCGCCACCGGGCTCGACGCCGGGACGACGAATAGCACCGACATGCCATAACTGTGCTGCAATCCTGCCGCCTTCATCGTGCACCGCTTTAACCACCTTTTTCCACCCGGCAACTTGCTCCTCACCAACCAGAAACGGCACATCCGGATATCCACTTGCCGCTTTATGGCCGATGCACGCGGCTTCAGTGACAATCAAGCCGGCGCCGCCGGCTGCCCGGAGGCGGTAATATTCAACATTATCGGCAGTAGGAATACCGCCCGGGGACATATTACGCGTCATTGGCGCCATCACTATCCGATTGCGCAACTTGAGCGAGCCGATGGAAAAAGGGGTAAACAATTTAGACATTGATTTATTCCGGTTTGCTGTATTAGTCGTGTATTTTTTGTTGCCGCGCCACCGGGTCGGCATCACCCATAAACTTGCCAAGAATTCTTCCGTAGCCAGTCGGCATCAGCCGTTGTAACAAGTCAACCAGTTTGGCATCCCAACCAATCAACAAGCGGCGCTTATCTTTGACGACGGCGCGCAAAATCTGCTGTGCGGCACTTTGCGGAGAAGTTCTTGCCACGGTATCAAAACCCTCTATCGCCGCCTTGCGCTGTTCAGCGCTTTCGGCAGTGCCGTCATCGACCCAGCGAGCGGAGCGGGCAATATTGGTCTTAATCCCGCCCGGATGAACCGTAGTGCAACTAACCGTGCTAGCCTCGGCTTCTAACTCCTGCCGTAGTGCATCGGTCATACCACGCACCGCGAATTTACTGGCGTTGTATGCGGCCTGGGTGGGTACAGAAACAATGCCGAAAAGGCTCGAAATATTTACAATATGCCCCCACTCAGCTTTTTGCAGAATCGGCAGAAATGCCATGGTGCCAGAGAGCACACCATAAAAATTGACGTCCATCACCCACTTGAAATCCTCCATCGAATTTTCCCACAACGGGCCTGAGCCGAGTGCCACACCGGCATTATTAATGACCAGATTGACCTTACCGAATTGCTGCTCTATCCGCCTGGCATAGTCATACACCGCCTGTTGATTCGCCACATCGAGCACAACAGCGTCAACCTCAACACCCCGCGACGCTACCGCTTCACGAGTTTGTTCGAGAGTGTCAGCATTGATATCTGAGATGGCCAGCTGTGCGCCGGCATCAGCCAGCTGGTAGGCCAATTGCTGTCCGATGCCAGAACCCGCGCCGGTAACCACCGCCACACAATCTTTAAATTTATCCATTGCTATTTGTCAGTCAGGGAAGTTCAGTTCTGGGCCTGCATTTTTAGTGCAACCTCGGTCAAACTTGTTGTTAATTCGGCATCTGAAAGGTTGAGCAGAATTTCCGCCAACCATTGGCGGAAGTGTGCGCGGTTGCCTTGTTTGGCATCAAAGCCCAACGCCCCCTTAATGCTGGCCCCGGACACCACCTCACCCACCAGCGCCAAGGTTACCAGCATCACCAGGCGGTTAGTATTGTCGTAAATTACGTCACCATGAAAAGCTTTTCGCAGTTGGTGTGATAATTCGACAATACGCTGCATATTTGACTTCAGCGAACTCTCGGCACCGCTCAGGTGCATCCATACCGCGACCTTGCCTTCATCACCAGTATAGGCCATATCCAAAACATGAGTCATCGCAGCGACACAGTCTTCTGGTTTGGCTTCGAGCGCCTCGGAAATCGCCTGTGTAATACGCTCGGTAGCACGCTGGCCGACACGCTCAGCCAATGCATTTATCAGGCCTTCACGCGAACCGAAATGATGAATTATATTGGGGTGCGCCATTCCTGCCTGTTTGGCAACCGCGCTTATGCGCAGACCGGCTGGCCCAACCGATACCACGATTTTTTCGGCGGCGTCGAGTATAGCTTCACGTGCCTGTTCGGGTGATTTGTGGGTCTTTCTTGCCATGATCAGAGACTATTGTCAGCAATTACACGCAAATTGTTGACAGTATTGTAAATAGGTTTTACCATTCGAGCGTAGTTTACAACATTGTAAACATAAATACGATTATCATTAACTTGAATTTGCCATTGCAGATGAGGCAGCTTTGATATGAATGCAAACACAGCATTAACTCCCGCTCAATCACATTCCAAACTTCCGATTCAACCGCGTCAGGTAAGATTTGACTTCGGCGATATTGATTCGGCGGTCTTTCATTCCGACAATCCAATTATCAGCGCCTATTGGGTGGGTCTTTCGGCAACCTTCCCGCTAGGTGAAGCTG
>JAHHOC010000117.1 GCA_018677115.1 Arenicella sp.
CCACTGAGCCTCTTAAATTTCTTCAACGGGCTGCTAAATGCACCCATCAACATTTCTCGAAAGGAGTCATGCCGCTGCTCAACACCGCCGATCATATATTCCTTGCCGAGATTCTCAGCTTTAATAGCAAAATTGGACATGGACTAAATAATATCTGCGAAGCGTCGCTCGGCCCGGTTGAAATAATTCAATCCTACAATCAACAAAACAACCGACCAGGCGGCCGATATGCCCACTGCTGTCCATACAATTGGAGTACCCAATATTGCGGCTTTGATGGCGCTGATCCAGCCAAAAACAGGATTACAATACACCAACCATTGGAATCGATCAGGGATAAAGCTGGCTGGGTAGATTATCGGCGTGATGTACATCCATATTTGAACCACAAACGGTATCACATATCGAAAATCCCGATAGGAAACTGTAACTGCGGCCAACCATGTGCTTACTCCGATTGCCGAGATCAACAGCCCAGCTAAAAATAGTGGAAAAAGCAATAACTGGTTCCCCGGCATAACACCAAAAATAGCCATCAATATCAGTAACACACAAAACGAAACCGCAAAATCGACCAGGCTTACACCTAATGATGCAATCGGCACAATCAGGCGGGGAAAATACACTTTGCCGATCATCTGTGCTGAGCCGAGCATTGATACACCACCCGAAGAGACAGCCGTTGCGAAAAGATTCCATGCTAGTAGACCGCTATAAACAAATACCGGGTATGGAAAACCGTCGGAAGGAATCTTTGCCAATCCACCAAAAATGATGGTAAAAATAATCATCATCAGAACCGGCTGCAATACGGCCCAGGCGACTCCGAGAACAGTTTGCTTGTAACGCACTTTGATGTCTCGCTCCATCATGCTCCAGGCGAGTTCGCGGTAGCGCCACAGTTCCGCGAGCCGAGTTAGGTTGCCTATCGGTTTTGACGAAATTGTGGTGATGGTATCGGGCATTTCGCTATATGACTGAAGCAAACATATTATCGTGCTCCCTGACCCAATGAATCAGTTTTAGCACGCCGTTATTAACGTCGATTGTCGGGCGCCAATCAAGCACTTGATCAGCTTTGCTGATATCACATACGAACACCGGTTGATCGCCCGGCCGCCAGTCATCCCACTGTAAAGATATCTCCTTACCCAGAGTCTCACGTAAATGCGCCAGTAACTCCAGTAAAGACAGGGTATTGTCAGGACCGCCACCAATATTAAATGACTGTCCAGCAATGGATTCCCGGTTTGTAATCGCTGCCATATAGGCTGATACCAGGTCCTCAACATGCAGAACGTCCCTGATTTGCATGCCGTTTCCATAGATGGTGATTTCTTTGTCGAGCATTGCGGCAATAGTAAACCAGGCTACCCAGCCCTGGTCTTCAATGCCGAACTGGCGCGGGCCATAGATACAAGACTGGCGCAAAGTCACCGTGCACAGCTTATAAACGCGTGCATAGTCAATCGTGTACTGATCAGCGACGCCTTTCGAGCACCCGTAGGGAGAATGGAAATCGAGATTCCTTGCTTCATCGACGCCGGTCAATAGATGCTCATATTCATAACGACCGTTGCGTTCGACCACACCCAGATCTTCCATCTTGCCGTAGACCTTGTTAGTGGATGCATTAATAAAAAAGCTCTCCGGGCTGTGCAGCCTCACCGCCTCCAGCACGTTAAAGGTTCCTAAAGCATTGATGTCGAAATCCTCGCGCGGGTCGGTGACCGATGTGGTAACAGCTACTTGCGCTGCAAGGTGCAGTACAACGTCCGGTTGCAGCCGTTTGATGCATTCAGCCACCAGGTCAGCCTCGCGAATATCGATCTGCTCAAATTCGCAGCTGGCATTTTCGCCGAGCCAGGCCAGGTTCAGCTTGGCACCCTTGCGCGACAAGTTATCTACAACGGTGACAGCCCAACCGGCCCTGGAAAACTCAACAGCTGAATTGACACCGATAAAGCCCGCGCCGCCGGTGATGAGAATTTTTTTTTGCACTTGTTAGATACTCTAAGTAGTAGGGCCTTTTATGTTCTTCAAGATGGTGTCAGGAACGGCCCGTCAACCAGTGCGAAGTGTATACGAAATCGATATTGGCAATCCACAAAATGCACGCACGCATAATTGTATCTATTCGGGTATCAGCCCTGTTAAGCCGCTTTTTCAGCTAGAAATTGTTGCAGCCGGGCAGCAGCCAGCGGGGTGCTTTTCCTGATTCGCTCGATCACCGCCCATTTGTCTC
>JAHHOC010000132.1 GCA_018677115.1 Arenicella sp.
GCTCCAGGCTGGGCAAGATGCTGTCCAACAGGTCAGCGCGCCAGCGGAATATACCGGTAGGGTAACCATAATGGCGGCTGGCAAGCCGGATAAAAGTTCGTTTTGCCGCGTCCCGATCATCAAGCAGTTGCAGTGCCTGTTCGATCGCAGCTTGCTGATCGGTGTAGAATTGCCGGGTGCGCAGAACCGCTGGTAAACGGTCAAACTCGGAGTGCTGTTTCTGTGAGTTATTGAACAATAATTGCCAGAAAGTAAATGCAAACAAAGCCCGCCAGAAGCGGTTCTCGGTAAACCAGCTGTCGATTCCCTGCCTTCGATAATGGTCTATCACGCCCTGCTCGACGTCATTCATATAAGCATCATCAATCCGCATTTTATTGGATCGCTCACGCAACATATCGGTGAATATACTGGTGCGTTTTCCCTGATACTTGCGGACGTAAAAATCTTCCAGAAATACCTTGCTGATAGCTGGCATTTCCTGATTACGCAGTTCCTCCAGCTCTGTCTGCAAGGCTTCACGATCCATATGCTTGTAAGATTCACGCACCCAGCGTTCAATTGCCGCAGGATCATTGGAGGCACGCCACAGGCGGATGGCATATTCGGGTTGATCATCGACAAAAGCATTGCCGACTTCGAGCAACAACTTATCCCTTTCCTCTAAAGCGACTGCTCCCTGCGCTGTGCAGGACAGAAGATATGACGCTGTTTCCTCGCGCAGTTCGCTTGGTCGGAACAGAAAATCCCGGCGACGACTGTGCAATATAAAACCGCTGATCGCCTCTTCGCGGCAGCTAAAGCGGGCGACCAGGGTCGCCTTTGATTTGCGCGTTTTCAGTACACCCAGATCCCGCATGGCAAATTTTTGGAAACGATTGCGCAGATCACCAAAAAACAGGAACATAATGTAATCAATAACCCGCTGTTTGCGGCGAATAAGAAAGGCGTTGCGGAGCGGCGCGAGTTGGCTGTCGGCCGGATCGACGTGTGCTAATACCAGCTGCACCAACTCAGTTTTTGGGGTAGTGCGCTTTACCTTTATTGTCGAACGGTTTAAGCAATCCAAAAGCATTGCCTTAGTCAATGCCGTGGCGAACCGGGGCCAGTCTTCAATGCTGGGAGTGGAGATAAAACCCGCGGCCTGCAATTCCTCCAGTCGCCGGGACGGGTTGTCGATCTCCGCGTATTGCAAGCTATCACGTGCTAAAAAATGTGGCTTGCGCGAGAGAAACCTGACCAGCATACACTGGGCATCCTCACTCAGGCGCTCATACGCGGCCAAATAGTCAGAGTGCTCTTCGGTCAGCAGGCAAGCGCATTGTTCATTTACAAAACCAAACAATTCGCGCGCGTGCGAGAGATAATATTTTGCCGGCAGGGTTTTCTGCGTCATTGACAACGTTATTATTATGGCGGGCAAACAATACTATATATTTATACAGCACTTATCAATATAAAAAGTTCCGCAGTTTTTGTTGTTGGTTGATTAATTGTGGTACAAAGTCGGGCTTATCATTTAAAACCAAGGTTTATTCCATGCCTTATTTCGGATTTTTTCTTTCTCTCTGTGCTCTGTCAATCACGTCTTTTGCGTTTGCTGATGACCTTTCGAGCAGTGTCGATCAACAGTATGAAAGTCACCTTGAACCACTGTTCAAACATTTCCATGCGAATCCAGAGCTGAGTCTGGTTGAAAACAAGACTGCGGCGCGAATGGCGCAGGAACTGGAACAGGCGGGATTTGAGGTTACTACCGGGGTGGGCGGAACCGGGGTAGTGGCCATGCTGAAAAACGGCAAGGGCCCTTTGGTCAGTATGCGCGCCGATATGGATGGCTTGCCGGTGCAGGAAAAATCTGGTTTAAGCTACGCCTCCAAGGCAACCCAGATCAGCCCGATTACCGGCAAGCAAGTGCCTGTAATGCATGCCTGCGGGCATGATGTGCATATAACCAGCCTGGTCGGCACCGCGCGTGAAATGGTCAAGCGCAAAGACCAGTGGACAGGAACCCTGATGTTGATCGTACAACCGGCTGAAGAACGGGTCATCGGTGCCAAAGCTATGATGGACGATGGCTTATATGAACGATTCGGTACGCCAGACTTTGGTCTGGCGTTCCATGTGGCCGCCGGTGTTGAAGCAGGCAAGATCGTGGTTGTTGATGACAGCCCCTATGCCGGAGCGGACACAGTGGATATTACTATTCATGGCGTGGGCGCACACGGAGCCAGCCCGCATGCCGGTAAAGACCCGATTGTGCTTGGTGCACAAATTGTAATGGCGTTGCAAACACTTGTGGCGCGCGAATTGCCACCACGACATCCGGGTGTGGTGACGGTGGGTTCGTTTCATTCTGGTACCAAGCATAATATTATTTCTGACAAAGCAGTGCTCCAATTGACAGTTCGAAACACCAGTCCGGAAACGCGCAAAACACTGCTGGACGGTATCCAGCGCATTGCCGTAAATATGGGTCGCGTGGCAGGGCTACCGGAAGATTTATTGCCCGAGGTGGTTGTCTCTAAAGAGAGTGTGCCACCCACGGTTAATGATGCCAAGCTGGCGCAGCGATTGCGTAAGGTATGGCAGACCAAGCTGGGCAGGGATTCCATTGTCACACCGGATGCAAAAGGCATGGGCGCCGAAGACTACCCTTTTTTCACCACCGATCCCTATATTCCCAGCGTATATTTTGCCATCGGTGGTACGCCGAGAGCAGACCTGGATGCAGAGGCGAATGGTGGCACGGCGGTGCCTAGCCATCATAGCCCCCTGTTCAAGATCACGCCCAAACCAGCAGTAACCAGTGGCGTGAAAGCAACTGTTTCAGCCCTGCTGGACCTGATGGCAAACTAGTTCAACGGAGTCTGCCGATGCGACGCTTACTGTTAATCCGACACGCAAAATCCAGCTGGAAATATCCGCAACTGGATGATCATGAACGCCCATTGAACAAGCGCGGGCAGCGGGACGTGTTGACGATGTCACGGCACCTGGCAGATAAAAACGAGCAACTTGATGTTATTTACTCCAGTACCGCTACCCGTGCGCTGGAGTATGCGCAGGCAATCAGCGAACTAACCCACGTTGAATTAGTGCCCGAATTGTCCTTTTACACATTTGATGTCGACGAGCTGATACAGATCATAAAACATTTGCCTCCGGCGGCCCGTTGTGCCGCCGTCGTGGGCCACAACCCGGCGATCACAATGGCGGTAAACCGCCTTTCCGGTGAAGACATAAGCAACGTGCCAACCTCCGCAATTGCTGCATTAAACTGCCCGATAGAGGATTGGCATGAACTGGGCCAGGGTGACTGTGAACTGGATTATTTTGATTATCCCAAAATGTTCACGTAATCGTCCGCCACCTAGCTCAAGCGGTCTAGTTGTAGTCGGGCAAGTTTGAATAGGTCCGGCCGTAGTCAAGCATTTGCGCGACAAAATCATCCGGGTACTCAAGCTTTACATCACTTAAATTGCCTTCGTCGTCCCGCACCGGAACCAGTTTGGGATTTATAAATCCGCCATAGGGTGCGATATTAAGCGGCGCTGACCGATCCAGCACTTCCTGGTGCAGCTGGCGGTCGACCTGGACGCCGTAGTTTTCAATCAGGGCCTTTCCTGCTGCGTAATCGCCCTGTGATTTAATCCGTTGCACTTCCCTGAGAAGATCGCCAAACAGGCCACGTAATTTCTCGTAATCATTAATATTGAAATAGGTTTTTCCACCGCGGACAACTTTGCTGATGACATTCTGCGCTTGGCCTTTCTCGAACATCCAGGCGGCTACCATCTGGCGATTACGCATATGTGCCTGCTCAATATTTTTACCTGGTTTAATACGGCGTAACTGCAGCATCAGGCCGTTAAGGATGAAAGAGTCATAGGCCGCTCGACCGACATCAAGCGAAGGCATCAAGCCCATCTCCACCAGCTTGGGATCCAACAGGAAATACAGTGCCACCAGGTCAGCTCGGGCTTCTTCAAGTGCTGATCGATAATTCTTAAGGGTTTCCTTGGGAGTGCCGACGCCCGCTTCCAGTTTGCCCGAGGCATGGCCGATAACCTCATGTAGCGCAGTGCGCATTTTGCCAGCCAATTCCTTGTGAAGTTTGTTAATCGCTACCTGTTCCTGATCGTGTGCAAACTCGGCTATCAAGCCCGGATCAGTAGCCTTGGCGTAGGCGTTAACGATATTTCCCAGGCTAACGGACTTGGATCCGTGTTGTGCTCGAATCCAGTTTGAATTAGGCAGGTTTACACCAATCGGTGTGGACGGTGATGCATCGCCGGTCTCGCCGGCGACACTGACCACGTTGTAACTCACGCCGACGACTTCCTCCTTTTTGTGGGCCGGGTCAGTGCTGGAATTATCCTCAAACCACTGGGCGTCATTGGCGACTACCTGCATTCTGCGGGACGCTTCAAAATCCTTGATCTGCACGATGCTTTCGAAAGCACCCTTGTAGGCTTTTGGATCCTGATACACTTCGATAAAGGAATGAATGTAATCAACATCGCCCTCGGTCGCTGCCACCCATGCAATGTTATATTCGTCCCAGGTTTTCAGATCGCCGGTGTTGTAGTACTCGATCAACAATTTTAATGCATCAGCTTGCGCCTTGTTCTCTGCGACTGTGATCGCTTTCTCCAGCCAACCAATAATTTTGACGATTGCTTCACTGTACATGCCGTCAACTTTCCATACTTTTTCGCTCAGTGATCCATCCGGCATGCGCACGACTTTACTATTCAAGCCGTGCAATACCGGGCGGGC
>JAHHOC010000133.1 GCA_018677115.1 Arenicella sp.
GTAAACTCTATGCGGATGAGCAGATTGTCATGGTTGCGGTTGCCAGTGAGCATCGGCAAAACGCTTTTCATGCGGCACAGTATATAATGGACTTTCTTAAAACCCGTGCCACTCTGTGGAAGAAAGAAGTGGGTAGCAGGGGTGCTCGCTGGATCGGTATAAAACAGTCGGACAAAGATGCAGCGGCGGCCTGGTCTGACACAAACTAAACAGGCTTAGGCAGATGAGTAATACAGATGGGATGGTTCCGCTAAATGTGGCTCTGCTGACAGTGTCAGATACGCGGCAATACGATTCGGATACCTCGGGTCAATACCTCGCCGAGCAGATACAATCCGCGGGTCACAAACTGGTTGCGCGTGATATCGTGATTGATGATGTATACCTGTTAAGGGCACGGGTGTCTGCATGGATCGCTGATCCGGAAATACATGCCGCGATTACTACCGGAGGAACCGGATTTACCGAAAGGGACAGCACACCGGAGGCGCTGATGCCGCTATTTGACAAGCAGATCGATGGCTTCGGCGAGCTTTTCCGGCAGCTTTCCTATGATGATATTGGCACCTCTACCGTGCAGTCGCGGGCATTGGGCGGTATTGCCAATAAAACAGTTATATTTTGCGTGCCAGGATCAACGGGTGCCTGTAAAACAGCGTGGGAGGGCATCATTAAACAACAACTGGACAGTCGGCATCGGCCATGTAACTTCGTCACCCATACCAGCGCGGTGTAGCAGTTCCATGGTGCTGTCGGTAATACAGGCCCAACGGCAAATTCTTGAATCCGCGCAGGTGCTGTGTGCAACAGAATCTGTGCCCCTGCACAATGCATTGGCTCGCATCAGCGCGCAGGATGTAGTTTCAGCGATCGCTGTTCCGCCGGCAGACAATAGCGCTATGGATGGTTTTGCATTGAAATCTGCCGATCTCGGTTCACCCCCGCAACGATTTCGTATTTCCCAGCGCATTCCCGCCGGCGCACAGCCACAGGCTCTGCAAGCCAATACGGCCGCGCGAATATTTACCGGCGGCGTTATGCCCGAAGGAGCGGATGCGGTCGTAATCCAGGAAAATTGCGATTACCCTGATGACACTCAGGTAACTGTCAACTGTACTGTCAGGGCTGGTGACAACGTAAGGAGTAGAGGCCAGGACATTGCGCCGGGTACCCTTATTGTGCCGCAGGGTAAGCGACTCGGACCGATTGAGCTCGGCCTCATTGCCTCGGTGGGTGAAGCTCAAATTACCGTTTACCGGCCATTGCGGGTTGCCATATTTTCAACCGGTGATGAGTTAAGGGAACCCGGCGAGCCACTGGATGCGGGTCAGATATATAATTCGAACCGCACCGTGCTATCTGCTTTGTGCAGGCAGATGGGCTATGAGGTGATTGATTGCGGCATTGTTGCCGACACTATGTCGGCGACCCGTACCGCGCTGCAACGCGCTGCCGGGGAGGCGGACGTGATCGTCAGCAGCGGCG
Organism: Arenicella sp.; assembly: GCA_018677115.1. Taxonomy (GTDB): domain Bacteria; phylum Pseudomonadota; class Gammaproteobacteria; order Arenicellales; family Arenicellaceae; genus Arenicella. The sequence goes on from JAHHOC010000133.1 coordinate 1,486, forward strand.
GCGTCTCTGTTGGCGAAGAGGACTATGTAAAATCCGCTGTCGAGGCCCTCGGTTCACTCGACCTGTGGAAAGTACAGATGAAACCCGGCAAACCGGTTGCCTATGGCCGGGTCGGTGATACACACTTTATCGGATTACCGGGCAACCCGGTTTCTTCGCTTATCGTATTTCAATTGCTGGCTCAACCGCTGCTCAGTTCCCTGCAAGGCGAAAAATGGCAGGCTCCTGCTGCATATCAAGTAAGTTCTGCCTTCAATAAGAAGGCGGTCAGCCGTGAAGAGTACATACGTGTGCAACTGCAACTTGGCCCCGAACAGCAGTGGCTTGCACATCAATTCACAAACTCCAGTAGTGGTGTTCTGTCTTCGCTGGGGTGGGCCGATGGCCTGGTGCGTCAGCATATTGATCAAACAATATCTGCCGGTGACTTGATTGAGTTTCTGCCGATGCGAGCAGGTGTGCTGTGAGCCAGTTAATTGATTCATTCGATCGCCATGTGCGTTACCTGCGCTTGTCGGTAACTGACCGCTGCAATCTGCGTTGCACCTATTGTATGGCGGAGGACATGGTTTTCCTGCCCAAGGCAAAGGTGCTGAGTCTGGAAGAGCTGGCGTTGATAGCAAAGGCTTTTGTCGAACTGGGGGTGGAAAAAATTCGATTAACAGGGGGCGAGCCTTTGGTGCGCCAGGGCATCATTGAGCTTGCCAGGCAGATTCACCAGATTGATGGGTTGCGCGAGCTGGTGATGACCACCAATGGTGTTTTACTCGATAAGTTCTCATCGCCGTTGGTCGATGCCGGTGTTTCGCGGATTAACGTGAGTATTGACAGCCTGCGCGCCGATCGCTTTAAGCGGTTAACACGTTTCGGCGATCTTGAAGACGTGTTGCGAGGCATTGAAGCTGCACGCCAAGCAGCTTTTAAAAAGATCAAAATTAATGCAGTAATCCTGCGCGGTATTAATGATGACGAAGTCATCGATTTAACCAGATTTGCAGTACAGAATGAGCTGGATATCTCGTTTATCGAGGAAATGCCTTTAGGTGAAATTTCCAGCCATAGCCGCAGCGGAACACAGATGAACAGTGAGCAGATACACGAAATGCTGGAACGTGAATTCAGCATTATAGAATCAAGCTATCACGATCCCGCAGCCGGGCCTTCGCGTTATCAGCAGATAGCCGGTACAGAGACCAAGATCGGCTTTATTTCACCTATGAGTAACAATTTCTGTGCCAGCTGTAACCGTGTCAGGCTGACTGTCGAGGGTCGCTTGCTGCTGTGTCTGGGCAATGAGCATTCGCTCGACCTGCGTGAAATTGTGCGCGCGCATCCCGGTGATCTTGACAAGCTCAAGCAAGCGATCACTGCGTCGATGGTGCGCAAGCCTGAACGTCACCACTTCGACCCGGACGACATCACCATTACCCGATACATGAGCGCTACTGGCGGATAGTTGTTAATTTGCCTTATGATTCCGGTCGTTAATCATCAATACCACTATATTCTTTTCTACTCTGCAAAAGTTGCCAGCTCTTCGGTGCGGGAACTGTTTTTGAAACTGCATGGTGAGCATCTCGAGGGAGCCGAAGAGGTTGGCCGCTATCACACTCTCAATGAAGAATTCTTTTTCTGCCCGGGGCACGACTATTCGACCTACTATCGCTTTCTGATAACCCGTAACCCATATAGCCGCGCCACCAGCGCGTTTATGGATCAATTTGTCTATGCCGGCAGACCACTGAGAGCCGATCAGGAAACGGTTCCGCACGATCAGCATGCTAATGTCGGATTTCTACAGTTCCTGCAGTTGCTGGCAGAGATTCCCGATGCGGAACGCGATAGCCACTACCAGACCCAATCCGGTCTTTATGGTTATGCCGCCTTCGAAGGGGTGGAAAACCGGCCGCTGGACTATTTTGGTGATGTTAAAGACTTCAGCTGGCATATACGCCATGTCTATCGTCATATTTTTTGCGATGCGGCGGATAAATACGCACGGCTGGAGGCGCTGACAGAAAAGCCTTTCAAGCGCAATGTTACATACTATGCTGAGCAGGACTATCCAATGGCGGCCAGCCTGTCTTCAGGTGAGCTACGGCAAATGGTAGCCGCACCCAAGGCACAGGATTTCTATGCCGATTCAAATGCGCGTGACATGGTGCGAAGCATCTATGCAGAAGATTTCAGGCAATTCGGCTATGCGCTGGAAGAAATCCCCGAGGTTAAGGCAAGCAATGAGCTAAAGTTGCTACCGGCGGATTTTGACTGGCAAACTTACCTGGAACTGAATCCGGATCTGCCAGCCAGTGGCATGGACAGTGAGCGTGAGGTGGTTCGACACTATCTGGAGTTTGGCCGTTTTGAATCGATTCCACGATCCTACCGGGTGCAAGCCCCCGATGGTTTTGAATGGCGCCGCTACCTGCACAAAAATCCTGATCTAGCTTCCTCCGGCATCTGTGATGAACGCTCTGCTATAGTACACTACCTTGGTTTCGGAGTTCGTGAGCAGCGCGAATTCTAATTTTAATAAAGAGAATTATATCCATGTCTATTTATCAATACAGTGCCCACGATATCCGTGGTAAAGAAGTGAGCATGTCCGACTATAAGGGAAGCGTAGTGCTGATTGTAAACACTGCCAGCAAGTGTGGTTTTACACCCCAATTTGAGGGATTGGAGAACCTGCATAAGGAATTGCAGGAAGAGGGTCTGGTAG
>JAHHOC010000148.1 GCA_018677115.1 Arenicella sp.
AATTCAGTCGATGCTGGCAGAGCTCGGGCAGGTGACTTTGCCATTTAATGCAACCGAAGGCTATGGAAGCGGCAATGTCCCGGACGGTGGGGCCAATCTTCGTAAACATGCCCGCGAAGCGGTGAGCAATGCACTGGGTTTTATCTACACTACGCCGTTTGTTTTTGCGGAGGGGCAGTAATCATGAGTGATTGCAACTTCAATCGACGTCAGTTTTTACAATCCGCTTTTTATGCCAGCCTGCTATATGGTGCTGGCGGCTTGTCAAGGTTGGCCACGCCGACGTACGCCGCACCCGCGCCCTTGCAAAATCGTCTACTGGTAGATTTGTTTCTAGACGGTGGCCCTGATTTCCGGCATTTGGTTGTACCGGCCTACAGTGCACAGCCTGGCAGCTTTGGTAATGCCTATTGGACCAACCGCACTCGTTCTCATAGTCTCACCCAGAGTGGTCAAACCGTTGAGCAACGTTGGAATGAAGACTATTATCCAATTACTGTCGGTGGTACTAACTGGAATGCAGACCTGGTGGATGCCGGTGGCCTGAATACCGGAATTACATTTGGTATCTGGCGTGAAGCCGGCTGGTTGATCGATATGTTCAATGCCGGCAACGTGGCTATGATATTCAATGCAGTGGGTGGCACCAACCGTGCGCATGATTTATCAAGTTTGATGATGAAACAGGGAAATTTATTGTCCTCCCTCAATGACCAAGATCGCTCCGGATGGGGTGGCCGGCTGGCCCGTTCAGCCGGGGGCAATTCGATTTCCCTGAACAGCACCCCTAGTCCATTTAATTTCGGTCCGGTCGGCATTGCACCAGGTTACAACCCCGATGCAATAAACAATTACGATTTGATTTCAGTGGAGAACGCCAGGGAGATAGGACTGTTTGATTTCAATCCTGAGGCGGATCAGTTGACCAATCAGGATGATAAAATGGCGCGTGCGGCGAAAAGTTACTATGCCGGCCTGCGTAAGGAACTGGTTGCAGTTGCCTATCAAAAAGCGCTGGATCACGAATCGAAAGTGCGTGAATTCGGTGATCTTATCCGGGCTCGACTGGAAACAGTACCAATTCCACCATTGATTGAAGCGCTTTACAGCAACAACGTTCAAGGCATTAATCCCGATCCGAATAGTGGAGCCTTCCGCCGAGTGTTGCGACGGACCAGTCTCGGCATCTATATTCGTAACTGCTATGACGTGCTAGCTGCCAATGACCTGCTTAACCCAGCGGTGATGTCGATGAGTTATGGCGGCTGGGACACGCATGGCGACCAGCGCCAGATTCCTGCCGAATTGGCGACGGATCCCAATAACCCCTATGTTTACAGGGGCATAGAATCTGGGCTGCGGGATATTTTTGAAGGCCAGTTTGGTGCCAACCCGTTTAATGCTTCCGCTTTGCATGGGGGATTTTCCGCGCTCTGGGCCAGCCTGGCCGATCAGGCGGACCGCGACAAACTGGTGGTTACTATCGCCGGTGAATTTGGCCGGCAGATTCGCGATAATGGCGATGCCGGTACTGATCACGGCAAAGGCAACCTGATGTTTGTCATCAGCGAGCGATGCCAGGGAGGTGTGTACGGCGAAATCTTCCAGCAGGCAGAAATCCCCAAATACGATTTACCGGTCAATCAAACACCGGACATTGAACCGCGCACCGAGATCGACCAGATCTTCAGCAAGGTCAGCGATTGGGTAGCGCCGGGTTCAGGGACATCCGTATTCCCGCGCATGTCGCCGAACTATATTGGTGATGCGCCGACTATTGAATTGCCAGGCATGTTTGACAATTTGCTGGTGTAGACCGATCGGAACGAAATCTATGACGCCCCGCTAGCTGTGAACGTTTCGAAATTCCTGGCCGTATTGCTCGTCTTTTTGTGGTCGCTTCCTGTTGTTGCGCGACTACCCTACTTGGGTAACTGGCAGGCTATTTACCCGGACTCAAATGCGGATGATATAAACGGCACAGGTTGTCAACTCTGCCACCGGGACGACAATGGTGGTGATCCGTGGAATGCTTATGGATGGGAAATACGCAATATTTTTTTAATCACTAACGATATCACCGACGCTATTAATACGGCAGGGGATTTCGATCACGATGCAGACCCGCTGGCAGCGAAATCTGTTGATGAAATCAGTCGTGATTTTCAGCCAGGTTGGACGGCAGGTATGGTTAATTCAATCTATTTCAAAGTCGGCACCATGCAGATCAATCAACCGCCGCCGACATTCTCTGAAACGACTACAGCACTGGATTTCCCGCCGGCAAATTCTAATCCCCTTCCCGATATTGCTAATGGCGCAATCACTATCGAATTGTCTGAAGTGACGGATGGCTTCAACGCCCCATTAAAGGCGGTTCGTGCACCGGGCATCAATGGCAGTTTGTTTGTGGTGGAACAGACCGGAAAAATTTATCGGGTCGATCTCGCCAGCGGAGAAAAATCCCTGTTCCATGATGTCAGTGCCGATCTGGTCGACATCAATCCGGGGTACGATGAGCGAGGCTTGCTGGGTCTCGAGTTCCATCCGAATTTCATTAATAATGGTCTGTTTTATACCTATCAATCCGAGCCGGTCCGCGCTGAACAGAATGACGACGTTGATTTCTCGACTGTGGCGCCGAACATCGAGCCCAATCACCGGTCCATGGTCGTGGAATATCACGCCTCTGACCCCTCCTGTAATTCTTTTATTCAAAAACGTCAAACTCTGTTGATTATTGATCAACCGCAGGGAAACCATAACGGTGGTGATCTGGCGTTTGGCGAGGACGGGTTTCTATATATAGCCCTTGGTGATGGTGGCCGTGCGCACGATGAAGGCCCTGGTCACGGCACGCGCGGAACAGGACGGGACAACACTAACCCGCTGGGTTCAATCTTGAGGATCGATGTAAACGGCAATAACTCCGCCAATGGTTTGTACGGGGTGCCTGCAGATAATCCTTTTATTGCCGGCCCCGGCGTAGATGAAATATTTGCCTACGGGTTCCGCAATCCGTATCGCATGTCCTTTGATGCCACCACGGGTGATCTATATGCGGGCGATGTGGGACAGGGGGATATCGAGGAAGTCGATATCGTCACCTCAGGCGGCAACTATGGCTGGAACTGGCAGGAGGGGAGTTTCTATTTCTATAACTCCCCAAGTACCGGAAATTATGTGAGTGATACACCACCGCCCGGGCTGCCCAACGATCTGATAGCGCCTATAGCAGAATACGATCATGACGATGGCATTTCGGTTATTGGTGGCTACGTCTATCGAGGCACGCAGATTCCAGTCCTGCAAGGTCGTTACCTGTTCGGTGAATTTAACAAGCGATTAATGTATTTATCGGCGGTTAATCAGGTTGTCGAGTTTCTCGGAGCAGGGGTTGCCGACTACGTAACCGGTTTCGGACAGGACGCAGACCATGAGCTTTATGTGCTAACCAACGACACATTCAACCCGTCGGGCGTGGACGGCAAATTACAGAAAATTATGGCTGCGGGAGCGACTTATACTCCGCCTATGGCGGGAGAGGAATCAGCACAATGTCCAGTGGATGATGAAATATGCATGCCAATCAAAGCTGCCAATGGAAAAATTGCGCTTATCTGCTTGTGAAATGGACTAGTTATCCTTGTTTGACCTGATTAGTAGATAGACCAGAAAGGCCGGCAGTGCGAATACGAACACTACGACCGCAATTTTCAACAAGGTATTGGGATCCAAGGCTTAAAGTGAAGACCTGAGAGGTTTCGCAAGGCCCTGACTGGCCATAAATTTCTGGAATTTGAAGTAAACATCAAACACGGCAACATCGCCCGCTACATCCTCAACAAGAAAAAACGGTGCCCGTTCGATACCATGTTGCTGTGCAAGTCGCACACCTTCTGAATCGGCATCACGCATGTCAGCAATGGCGATGTGATCTATCTTGTCAACCAATCCCTCGGCTTGCAGGCGTTTGGATACTTCCCGGCATTTATGGCATAACTCGCCGTTTTCCAGGATTTTCTTAACAAAGGTTATATGCATTGGTTTAGTGCGTCTTTCTGCGCCGGGAAAAAATGAACCGGCCGCTATCAGCAGCGGGTTGATAAACTTCACTGAATTCGCTGAAGGCGGTTAGCGCGGCCCGCAGATCGTCGCCATGTGGCAACTCAAAGGCATCGCAGCCACAGCGGCTCAGAAAACCCAGTTGGTCTAGATGCACGTCGCCCACCGCACGGATCTCGGC
>JAHHOC010000152.1 GCA_018677115.1 Arenicella sp.
GGCCACGCGACATCGGATTAGTATAGAAAATCAATTTATTGGACATAGTGTTGTACAGGGAATAGTGACCGTCGCTGGCATCATAGTTCATGACTGAAAATGGCTCAAACCGACCGGTCAATTCACTCTTTCGACCGGTCATTGGCTTTAGCTACTAAGGCCTCGCCTTGCTGCGTTTTAAATTATTAACGCCAATTCATGCATTCGCCGATCCGTCTGTGCACTGTTAGAATAGGTCGGCTATTCCCCTCAACTACCAGAGGAGCCTAATGATGCTCAAATCTATTTATGTTGGCTTAGCCCTGATTCTTGCCACTCCGGGTGCGCATGCCCTGCAGGCAGATGCCACTTCCGTCGCCCTTGCCGCCGCATTGGAAGCGCAGGACGCAGAGAGTAAGGCGCGCTTTGCTGCCCGGCATCCGGGGGAGACGCTACGCTTTTTTGGCGTTAGACCGGGTATGAAGGTTGTCGAGGTGTTGCCCGGAGGAGGCTGGTACAGCAAAATCCTGTTACCTTTCCTGGGTCAAAATGGCGCTTTGATGGGAGTCGACTACAATCTTGCGATGTGGCCGAATTTCAGTTTCGCCACCGAGGAATGGATTGAGAAACGCAAGAGCTGGTCGACTACCTGGCCACAGGATGCAAAACAGTGGGGCGGCGACAACAGCGCTTCGGTAAGCGCCATGACTTTCGGTGCCGTGCCGCAGGACAGTGCCGGGACCTTCGATGCCGTATTGTTTATCCGCGCATTGCATAACCTGGCAAGATACGAATCGAAAGGCGGTTTCCTGACCGGTGCGTTTCGCGATGCGTACACAATGCTAAAGCCCGGTGGTGTCGTTGGCATCGTGCAACACGAGGCACGCGCTGACCGCAGTGATGCCTGGGCTGATGGCAGCAATGGATACCTGAAGAAGAGTTTCGTGATCGAAAAGATGAAACAAGCCGGCTTTGAGTTTGTCGATGAGTTTGCCATCAATGAGAATCCCATGGACCAGGCCAAAGAGGGTGATGTGGTGTGGCGTTTACCCCCGAGCCTTGGCGATTCACAGGATGACGATCAGAGAAAAGCCGATATGCTGGCCATTGGCGAATCAAACCGGATGACGCTGCTATTCCGCAAACCGTCCGGCTGAAATCAATTTATTCTGCTTTCCCTGATATTGGACTGGGGAATCGCAGCCAATTAGGCTATATTTCGCCCTGTTTCAGTGCGGATATCCGCCAATTCTAATAGCTATGACTAATCTCATAATGATCGGCATTGTTGCCTTTTGTATTGGCTCAATGGCCTATGTCTATGCCATTCGTGGTAATGCCCGCTGGACCAGTGTGGGCGAATATATCCGCAAGGGTTGGCCAATTTTCACCCCGTTTAATTGCGCTCTCTACCTGTTTACCAAACAGCGGGCGCGACCGGCAATCATGGATATTAACGAGTTTCCTGAATTGCATGAATTGCATGAGAATTGGGAAATGATCCGCGATGAGGCGATGGCCCTGATGGCCGAGGGTGGCTTTGACCAGATCGGCGATCCTGATTCCGCCTCCTACTACGACATCGGATTCCGCACTTTCTACAAATACGGCTGGACCATATATTACCTCAACTGGTATGGCTACACACATGCTTCCGCAAAACGCTCCTGCCCGCGAACAGTTGAATTCCTGAGTCGGATTCCAGCAGTCAATGGTGCCATGTTTTCGGTGCTGCCACCGGGTGGCCAACTTACCCGGCACCTGGACCCGGTGGCCTGCTCGCTACGCTATCACCTGGGCCTGGATACGCCCAACGATGATGCCTGTTATATCAGCGTCGACAACCAGGAGTATTCATGGCGCGATGGCGAGCCGTTACTGTTTGATATTACTTTTCTGCATTTTGCACATAACGACGCCGATAAGCCGCGTTTGATTCTAATGTGCGACGTTGAGCGGCCGATGAGCTGGATCGGGCGGGCACTCAACTGGCCATACAAGCAATTAATGAGGGCCACCGTCGTACCTAACACTGACGAAGACAAACGCGGTTTTGCTAACCGTGTATTTAACGGCATGGTGCCGATTCTGGAAAAATCCAAAAAACTCAAACAAATCAACCTGGTGGCCTATAAGGCGCTTAAATACACCGTCAATACAATACTTATCCTGTCCGTAGCCGGCTTACTCTGGCTACTGATTAAATTTATCCTCTGGTTACTGTGAAATTATGAAACAATCTCGAATTAATCTTCTGTCTGCTTTTATGCTGCTTGCTATCACCGCTGCATGCGGTGAGAGTTCCCAACTAACATCTCAGCAGGCTCCTCAAAAAACTATTGCGTCAACAGCCTCGTCACCCTCGGCTAATGAGCAGGCTGACGCGTTGTTCGATAGAATTTTCGAACAGGCGGTGTCACGCAGCCCGGAGTTTCAGACCGCACTGGGCCGATCCACGAATATGGACAAATGGAACGATCTGAGCGATGCCTTCGATCTTGAAACTCTCGAGCTGGATAAAGCCAATCTTGCCGAGCTCATGGCGATTGATCCAACTGCGTTGGATAAATCCACCGCACTCAGTTACGAATTAATGCAACAGCGACTGGAAGAGTCCATTGATGACTTTGAATGGCGCTTTCATAATTATCCCGTCAACCAGATGTTCGGCAGACATTCAGGCGTGCCCAGCCTGTTAATCAATATGCACCGGGTATCGACCGTAAAAAATGCGCAGGATTATGTTGCCCGGCTGAACGCAGTACCGGCGTATTTTGACCAGTTGATAGCGGGCCTGAAGCAGCGGGCAGAGAGAAACATTTTGCCACCGAAATTTGTGTTCCCGCATGTGATCCGCGATAGCAAAAACGTTATCTCCGGGGCACCGTTTGACGACGGCGATGACAGCACATTGCTGGCAGACTTTAAATCCAAATTGGCGGCCCTGAAAGACAATCCAGAAGCCGGGTTGACCGACGAACAGGAGTCAGAGTTGCATGAAGCAGCTGTCGCTGCACTTACCACACAGGTTAGGCCAGCCTATGAAAAATTGGTCGCGACACTGGGTGAATTGGAAAAATCTGCGACAACGGACGATGGCATCTGGAAAGTCCCGGAAGGAGAGCGTTTCTATAATGTCGCCCTGAAACGAACCACCACCACCGACATGACCGCTGAGCAGATTCACCAACTCGGCTTGAGCGAAGTTGCACGCATTCATGATGAAATGCGGCAAATCAAGGAAACGGTTGGATTCGAAGGTGATTTAGCGGCATTCATGAAATATGTCCGCGAATCGGAAGACTTTGTATATCCCAATACAGCGGAAGGCAAAGCCCGCTATTTGCAGGAAGCCACAGATTTGATCGAAACCATGAAATCGCGTCTTGATGAATTGTTCCTGAGATTACCGAAGGCTGATATCACCGTCAAAGCGGTGGAGCCCTTCCGCGAGCAATCCGCTGGAAAGGCATTTTATCAGCGTCCTTCAGAAGACGGTTCACGGCCCGGCCTGTATTATGCCAACCTGTATGATATGGAGGCGATGCCAACCTATCAG
>JAHHOC010000154.1 GCA_018677115.1 Arenicella sp.
TCACTGAATACCTTGATGTCGCCAAAAACATCGATATGGTGGCCGACGATATTTACAAGTACCTCAATTTCAACGAGTTACCTCAATATCAGGACGTTGCCAACCAAGTCACCCTGGACGCGGCTTAGCACGGGCACTTAGGGCATCTGGGCTGTAAAAAAGGCGTGGATGTCCTGCGTTGGTGCGCGGTGCTGAAAGCGGGGAGTCAGGCTCAATAGAATTCCGGTGTGGGACACATCCGGATATTCAACATCATGGTGTGGCACCCCGGCAGCGGCGAGTTTCTCAATGGTGGTGTCTTTGTTCATTACACCGACCGTACTGTCCGCCATACCGTGTAGCAGTATCATTGGTGGTTCGTCGCCATCCACATAATTGCGGATTTGCATTTTGGGGAAGTTCTCTTCCGGCTCGAACACTTTTACGTAACGCTTTTCGGTTGGCGTGAAGTTATACGGTCCAGCCATTCCGGCAAACCCCCGGAAGTCATTCGGAGCCAGGCCGTATTGCTGCAAATATTCGCCATTGCTCAGCAGTAAACCTCCGAGGTGAGCACCAGCCGAGTGCCCTGCCATAAAGATGCTGTCGGGATCACCGCCATATTCAGCAATGTTGGCTTTGACCCATGCGGCAGCGCGCGCGCCATCCTCAATAAATGCCGGGAATTTACCCAGCGGGGCTTTCACGTAATCCGGTATGACTACCAGATATCCGAGCTTGGCAAAGGCATCGGCGGCAAAATAGTATTGTTTCTTGTTACCGTAATACCAGCCGCCGCCATAGAAAAAAATCAGCACTGGTTGCGCCTGCTTTAAATTTTGAGCAGGGATATGCAGATCGAGCCGCTGCCAGTCGTCATCGCCGTAGGCAATATCTTCAATCACCTCGTGATCAGAACTGACTTTAACCGACGTGTTGAGCAATAACAGGCCAGTGCTGGCACACCCGGTAAGGAGCGCACTACCCACAATGGCTAATAAGGAGACTAATTTCATTACACAGCAGTATATATCGGCGAGATCAATTTCGGGTCAACGCGTTGATCTTGCTATCATATAACTATGCAACAGAGAATATACACAGGCGTAGCAGCAAAGGAAATTGATCGACAGGCGATTGAGGAGCATGGTGTCGCCGGTTTTGCCCTGATGTCGGAGGCGGGCAACAAAGCATTCGAGCTATTGCAGGAAAGGTTTCCACGACCGGCACGACTGCTGGTTCTGTGTGGCAGCGGCAACAATGGCGGTGACGGTTATATCCTTGCCAGCTGTGCCCTGATAGCCGATTGGCAGGTGCAGCTGGTGGCAGCCGGCGAACCCAAAACCGCAGATGCTAAAACCGCTTGCCAACAGTTTGTGGACGATGGTGGAGAGGTTCTAGAACCGGGCTCGCTGCCAGCCGAGGCAGAATTTGATGTGGTAGTGGATGCCCTGCTTGGCATTGGCTTGAGCGGCTCGCCCACCGGTGTCTATGCAGAATTGATTGATCTCGCCAACAGCCTTGACGCCATGGTGTTCGCACTCGATGTGCCATCCGGCATCGATGCGGATACCGGCGCGGTATTCCCCCCAGCAGTGCGTGCCGAGATGACTGCCACGTTTATTGTGCCCAAGGTTGGATTGATGACCGGGCCGGCCACTTCTTATGTGGGGGAATTGCACACCGTTAAATTGGCGGTACCGGCCAGCGCCATTCAAGCGGTGGAGTCTATCGCAACAGTTGTGGAGCCGATAGGCTTTGCACCCAGATCAAAGGATTCGCACAAGGGTAACTATGGCTGGGTCGTCGTCGCTGGTGGCGATCACGGCATGTTCGGTGCGGTATTGCTCAGCGGTAAATCAGCCTTGCGCACAGGTGCTGGCAAGGTCACTATCTTAAGCACTGACGAACATCTGGATCGGCCGGCCCTGCATACGCCGGAGTTGATGAGCGCGGTGTTTGAAGGTGCCAATTCGCCTAGCCTGCAACAGGCCGATGTGATCGCTCTCGGCCCCGGTCTGGGCCTGGGTAGTTGGGGCAAAGACGTATTCGAAACCGTGATTGGTCTAGACAAACGGTTACTGATCGATGCTGATGGTTTGAATCATCTGGCAGCGCACCGGGGTGCGGCTAAGTACGGCAACTGGGTGCTTACCCCGCATCCCGGTGAAGCCGCCAGCCTGCTGGATGTTGATACATCACAAGTACAGGCCGATCGGCCAGCCGCTGCGCGGCAAATCGCCCGGCAATACAATTCTGTCTGTGTGCTTAAAGGCGCCGGAACCCTTATTGCCACCCCGGATGGAGAGTTGAGCTTGTGTAATGCCGGAAATCCCGGTATGGCCAGTGCCGGTATGGGCGACGTATTAAGC
>JAHHOC010000155.1 GCA_018677115.1 Arenicella sp.
GCACTGAAGTAGCGCACATCATTGCGCAGATCATCAAAGTAATCGGCGTCGGATAGATCGTTGTAGTTGATACGCCCAGTCAAATTGGGGGTAAATGATTGCGAATGCTGAACCGACAATAAATCCCGGTCATCGCCAAATAAATCATCGTCAGGCAGAAATTCCCCGTAAATAAAAGTCGATGAATTTTCTGACCTATGGCGATATTCGGCGCCAACCTGCAATCCCCGGTCGGTGTAATAACGGGGTGTGATAGTGGCATCCTGATTGGCGGCAATATTCCAGTACCATGGCACTTCTATAATGTTCCCGGATTCCTCATCTGAACCGAAACCGGGAGTCAGCAAACCGGTTTTTCGCTCATCATTTAGCGGGAAGGATACATAGGGCATATAGAAAATCGGTAACCCCATAAAGCGGACCGTGGCATTGCGCGCCTTGCCGACACCTGATGTTCGGTCGAGCTCGAGCTCCCTGGCTGCAATAATCACATCATCCTTACCTTCGGCACAATTGGTGTATTCCGCATTTTCAAGCCTGATCAATCCCTCGCCTTCCAGATTGACCACTTTCGCTGAACCACGTGCTTCGATTTCAACAGAGTCGATACCCGCTTCGCTGCTCAGCGATCGAGCGAGTTTGAATTGGGTATTGGTAAGACGACCCACCTGGGTCGGCGCATGTACGTCGATCGAGTCGCTGCTGAGGTAATCGCCATTTTCTGAAATCAACTCCACGTTGCCATTGGCCACAACCCGGTCTGTATCGCGGTAATACTTGAGCAAGTCGGCAACAATGGTGCGCCGCCCCTGGGTCACCTCGGCGTTTCCGGTCAGGGTCACCAGCTCCTGCCCCTGTGCCTCAACGTCATCAGCCTCGAGGGAAATCTGGTACTGCCCGTCAGCATTCGGCTCTAACAGCGGCGAAGCAAACTGGATAACCGATGGCTTACAGACACAGTCTACGTTTTTACAGGCCGCGGAAGCATTCTGGGCGAAACTGAAAAGCAGCAAGATTACCAGGAAACCCGGTGATTTAATGTATGTGGGAGAGACCGACATGGAAGCTGTCCTAATGTTATTGGCGAACTTTTATTGTAATTGTTGAACACTATATTATCGGTGTTGATTCACTCTGCACCAACGTTCACCTGAAATCAGGACAAGCTAGCGGATTCAGATCGCAGATCAACCCTCAACAAAACAGTTTTCGGCTAATTTAATCTGTGTAATTATAAAGCATTAAAGCGATGACTGCGAAGTTACCGGCAGCAACTATGATGTTATATTCGACAGCTATTTGGTCAAGGAACTTCCTGCATGGATGACCGCCTGGACGCCTTGCAGCGCTGGCTGCGGGATGACCTCGATATGCAATGCGAAAACCTCCGCCCGGCCTCTGCTGATGCCAGCTTCCGACGCTATTTTCGCGTGCAGTGCGGGCAACAGAGCTTTGTAGTAATGGATGCGCCCCCGCAGCAGGAACCCTTGCAGCAATTTATTGCTGTTGACCAGGCATTGATCCGGCACGGCGTCCATGCGCCGCGAATCCATGCCCGCAATGAGCGACAGGGTTTCTTACTACTTGAAGACCTGGGCGATGAGCTATACCTTGATTACCTGCCGGATAGGCCAAAGCCGCTGTATAACGATGCGCTGGTTGCCTTGTTAAAGATTCAGGCGGCCACCATTGCCGATGACAACCTTGAGCTGCCATCGTATGATGCCGACCGGCTCGGGTATGAGATGGATTTATTCAGGGACTGGTATGTTGCGCGGCACTTGCAACAACCCATGGACCGACCGCAACAACAGCTCTGGGCCGACACCAAGCAGAGTCTTATTGATGCCTGTGTGCAACAGCCGCAAGTGTGGGTGCACCGTGACTACCACTCGCGCAACCTGATGGTCACGAAACAGAACTCACCGGGTGTGATTGATTTTCAGGACATGATGATAGGACCGCTTGCCTATGACCTCGCCTCGCTTTTCAAGGATTGTTACCTGCGCTGGCCACGCGACACGCAACTCGACTGGTTACGCGTGTATATGGGCGGGGCAGCGGAACAGCTGCCCGACGTTAAGCTGGATTTTGATAACCTGGTAGAGTGGTTCGACCTGACCGCGTTACAGCGTCATTTAAAGGTGCTGGGTATCTTTTGCCGGCTTCACTATCGCGATGGCAAAGACCGATACCTGGAGGACCTGCCGCTGGTTCGCTCCTATGTTGATGAAGCCCTTGATCTCTATCCACAGTTCGATGATTTCCGTATGTATTTCAATATGTTAAATAAGCTTCCTGATGCCTGAAGACAAGTCTCTTTATGATCCGGCAGAAACTTCGGTGATGCTTCTGGCAGCCGGGCGGGGAAAGCGTATGGGTAATCTGGGGCTGGATACGCCCAAACCACTGCTGCAAGTCGGCGAGCGCTCGCTGATTGAGCATCATTTGTATCGCCTAGCCGAACTCGGCTTTGCAGATGTTGTTGTCAACCTGGCACACCTTGGTCCGCAAATCAGCGCGCAGCTGCAGTCGGGCGATTGCTATGGCCTTAACATTCGATATTCGGATGAGTCTCAAAGCGGTGCGTTGGAAACCGCCGGCGGCATCCGCAATGCATTACCGATGTTACGCAGTGATCCGTTTATTGTCATCAATGCAGATATCTGGACCGATTTTGATTTCAGTGCACTGCTGCAGCCGCTGCAAGCCGCAGCCCGCCTGGTGATGGTCCCCAATCCGGCACACAACCCTGAAGGTGATTTTTACCTGACAGCGGATGGCCGGTTTTATCCTGCACCCGCAGCCAATACGGAACGCCTGACCTTCAGCGGTATAGGTCTATATAGGAAGTCGCTGTTCGAAGGATTGAAGCCCGGAAAGCAGGCTCTGGCACCGATTTTACAGCGCCAAATCGAGCTCAACCAATTGCATGGCCTTGTATATCGGGGCACCTGGATCGACATTGGCACACCCGAGAGGCTGCGCGAGCTTAACGCATCACTCGGGGCACGGCCGGATGGCTTAGATCAGCTTTAGAAAACTTGCCAGCAGATCACGTTGCACCATAGCGACATCGACTTCATCCAGCAGATTCTTCATTTGGGTAACTTGCAAACCGGCAAGACCGCAGGGATCGATATTGGAAAACGGTGCTAAATCCATATCCACATTCAAACTTAACCCGTGGTAACTGGTGCCACGGCTAATGCGTAAACCCAAAGCCGCGATCTTTGCACCATCAACATAAACACCGGGCGCGTTCTCCCTGCGCTCACCGTTCACGCCATATGCCTTTAACAGGTCGATGACGGATTGCTCCAGTTTGCCCACAAAACCTTTGATGCCGAGGCCATATTGCTTGATTCTCAACAACGGATACATCACTACCTGGCCGGGGCCGTGATAGGTGATCTGTCCGCCACGATCAGCCTGCACCAACGGAATTTCTGTCGGCGTGAGAGACTCCTGAACGCAGGATGTTCCCAGCGTGTAAACCGGGGGATGCTGCAGTAACCAGATCTGGTCAGGTTCGCTCTGCTCCCTGTCTATTGCGAAGCGCTTCATCGCCTGCACAACTGGCAGGTAATCCACGCAGCCAAACTGCTTGACGGTAATATTCCGACCCGAATTGGAAATTTTCACAGACTCCGACGTTGGCCTAAGTGGCGACATAAGGTTGCCTCTTCAGAGCGTCATCAGCACGTCGTCAGAATCTGCCAGAGCCTGGTAAATCGACTCCAGCTGCTGTCGACTATGCAGGCGAACAGTGACAGTTACCGATTCAAACTTTCCGGTGCGGCTACTGTTAGAATTGAGATTTACAATTTCAGCATGACTTACATGACGCAAAACCAGTTGCTGCACATGTTGGCTGGGTGCGGTATTCATGGTGCCACTTCGGCACATTGCCTTAAAGGCGTAGTCGCAAGGGTACTCAATAAGATCGAAGCCGTCTTTTGGGGGTGCCGGTTTATCGCCTTGAGACATAAAAATCGCCCGCAGCCTAATTTTCTGAAAAGTTATCTGGCAAGTTGTCTGAAAAGTTGCCTGATAACTGTCGCAAGCGCAGTTCCACACTATCAGACATTTGCTTCCACCAGCCGCCCTGCTTAATTTCACTGACTGCTACAAGAGGAACTTCGGCGATTGTTTGCCGGTCGAGGAGAATGTGCGCAACGCCCATTGCTTGGCCGAGGCTAACCGGCGCCCGATAGTAAGACTTTAACTGCCAATGAATTTCCAGGTCCGACTCACGTCCGGTCGGCACCACTACCAGCGCCGGCCCGGCGGCTTTAAGCCGAACAATATCGGCATCGCCCGAATACACCGGCACCTCGGCAACCCCTCCCTGCTGATCAAGCACGGAGATCGATTGATAGGCTGCGAAGGCATAGTTCAATAAGGCCTGCACCGCATCCTCACGTGCGCGTTCATCAGCCGCACCCATGACCACCGCAATCCACCGTTGACCATGCCTCTGCGCGGTGCCCACAAGGCAAAAACCGGCTTCTTCAGTATGCCCTGTTTTCAACCCGTCAATGCTACTGTCTTTCCAAAGCAATTTATTGCGGTTGTATTGAGTGATGCCATTGTGGCTGTATTGCTTTTCTGAATACCATTTAAAATACTGTGGATAATTGTTGATCATGGCCAACGCCAGACGGGCGATATCGGCAGCAGACATCCGATGCCGGTCCGAGGGCAGGCCGGTGCTGTTTTCAAAAAAAGAGCTCGACAATTCAAGCTTTTCAGCGGTCATGTTCATCAATGCGCTAAATGCTTCTTCGCTGCCTGCGGCATGTTCAGCCAGCGCAATGGCGGCATCGTTACCCGATTGGATAATGGTGCTCTTCAACAGATGTTTCAGTTCAATCCGGCTATCAACTTCAGCAAACATCCTGGAGCCCTCAGCACGCCATGCCCGCTCACTGATTGCAACCTGATCTGCAAAATCCAGCTGGCCGCTGTCGAGTAAATCAAAAATGACGTAATTGGTCATCAACTTGGTGAGGCTGGCCGGGGGCAATGGTTCAGACTCATTGTTCCCCGCCACTATCCATCCGCTGGCCGCTTCCATCAGCACCCAGGCAGTGGAATCAAATATCGGTGGCTCGAGGTTTGCCGGGAGCTTGGCAAAGGTCTGTGTAGCGGTATTGTGCGCGGATGCTGTGCTAACCGCGATAAGCAAGGACAAACCGACAGTTAATTTTAACATCTTACTGTCAAACACCCCGTCGCTGCATGGCAAGCTCTATGGCCTGGCTCAAGTCATACACCGCCATCGCATAAAGTACACTTTGGTTATAACGCGTGATCACATAAAAGTTTTCGTGCGTGAAAAAATACCGTTCTGAAGAATCATGCAAGACTGTCTGCGAGCCTGGTTGTGTTTCAGTTGAGTTGCCGACAGTCCACTCAGCAGACGCCTTAACCTTTTGCGCAGCAGCCGACAGGATTAGCCGCTGCCCACGGTAAATGGTGCCGCGCTTGTCCAGTTTATTTAACGCGAACAGTTCGGCACAGCGCATGGAGAATTGTTCCGCTACCTCGCATGCAGTGTCGCCAGCGCGAACAATATAAC
>JAHHOC010000202.1 GCA_018677115.1 Arenicella sp.
TTCGATCCTGCAGTTGCACCTGGCCAGTTTTCGCCGTTATGAACTGGTCGGTAGCGAGCTGCGAAATGCGTTGCTGGTTGCTGGTCTTTTTTACTGATTGAATTGGTGATGCTCTCACTTCCTCGTAGGGGATCGGCGACGATGCAACTCGCTCGTCGAGACCACCCCCCAGCGAGTCACTGGAAGAAATTAATTCGGCGTCTGCTGGCTTTTGCTTGTTTGCCGCATTAATGAGCACAACGTCCAGCATGTTGTCGGTGTTTTGCAGATCCGCCAGCTCAGGTAATTTAAAACTGATTCCGAGGATCACCACTGCGTGGAACAGCGCCGAGAGAAATGCGGTGACACTTAGCAGGTCTTGATGTTGACTCATTAAACCGAGTTGAGAAAATAAGCTATTTTCTGACTTTCTGTTCGATGACCTGCATTAAATCAAGCGCAATATTGGTGTTGGCTTCTGCATTGATCTCTTTAATACATGTGGGACTGGTAATATTTATCTCAGTTACATAGTCGCCAATCACATCGAGGCCGGCGAACAGAATATTGCGTTGCACTAGTTCCGGACCCACGGCTGCTGCCACTTCAGCATCCCGGGCCGTCAATTTCTGCACCACACCAATGGCCCCCGCTGCCAGGTTACCTCGTGTTTCACCGGCAGCCGGGATTCTTGCCAGGCTATAGGGAACGGCCTCGCCGTTGACCATCAAAATGCGCTTATCGCCGTTAACAATTTCAGGGATAAAGCGCTGTGCCATCGCATAACGGGTACCATGTTCGGTAAGAGTCTCGATAATAACTGAAATGTTGGGGGATGTGAGCTGAACGCGGAACACCGATGTACCGCCCATGCCATCGAGTGGTTTGAGAATAACATCGCCATGCAGGTTCAAAAAATCTCTTAGTTGCCCGCCATCGCGGCTGATTAATGTTTCCGGACAAAGGTCTGGAAACCATGCGCAATAAACCTTTTCACTGCAATCGCGCAATGCATTGGGTGAATTAACTACCAACGCCCCCTGCAGTTCTGCGAGTTCGAGAATGTAAGTGGCATTGACGTATTCCATGTCAAATGGTGGATCTTTGCGCATCAGGATCGCGTCTAGATCACCCAATGCCAGGGGTTGGCGATCACCCAGGTCATACCAGTGGTTCTGGTCCTGATAAGTTTTCAATACGCGTCCAAGTCCCCTGGCTATCCCAGAATCTATGGACAAATCCGCAAGTTCAAAATAGATCACCTGCCAGCCCAGTTGCTGGGCCTGCCAGATCATCTCAAAGGTGCTGTCTTTTTTGATATTGATGGAGTTGATAGGATCCATCACGACGCCGATTTTCATGGCACTTCCCAGCTTCCGCAGCGGTATGCAATCATGTGAGGCAATACTACCCAGAATCTCGGTAATAACAAGTGCGAAGCGCAGCAAACCCTGTGAGTTGGCAGCGGATTTTGCTATGATTAACGCAGATCAACCGAATTGCCCATACTCAATGAAATTCCCCCTGATTACCCTGATTGGCCTGCTTTGCCTGTTTCATCTATCCGCCTGTGGCAAAAATCAGGCGGTTGCCGAAAGTGAGGCTGAGAAGTCAGTCCCGGTGGCTGATATTACGCGACCGCCTGAGTTCGTTGTTGACAAATCGGGAGAACAAGAGGAGCAGGATCCGGACGAAACTATCTCCTTTGATAAATGGAAAAAAAAACAGGCGACCGATGAATAATATGCCCCCCATGGCTGATATAAAGTAATTACCGCCACGCCCCGTACCGCAGGTATTCGAGCGGCGGCCAAAAATAGTTATCACTGGCTGTAATATTTCCGTAATGATCTGACTTCAGAATAAGCTCTCACGCACATGGTGCAATCAATCACATCCATAATTATCAGTGAGAGTCAAAATGAAAGTTAAATTAATAACAGCGTTATTGGCTGCGTCAGTTTTATCTGCAGTTAACGCACAAGCTCAAGTCAAGGTTTCAACCAAAGGCGGTTTGAAAGTGACCAGCGGCGATTATGAGTTCAAGTTCGGTGGCCGTATTATGTACGATTACAACAAAGCCGAGAAAAACGATATCGTCGATGAAGATGGTTTCAGTCTGCGTCGTGGTCGAGTTTACGCCAGCGGAAAAATCGGCGATGACTGGAGCTTCAAAACTCAGTTCAATACCAACGGTGACGGGGTTGAAGACCTGTATCTGCGCTATGGTGGGTTCGGTAAAGCAGCCAACATCACGATCGGTAATCAGAAAATGCCATTTGGTCTTGAAGAGTTGACGTCTTCAAAAGATATCAGCGTGCTGGAGCGTTCTGCAATTACTGAACGCTATGCGGTTGGCCGCGCCGAAGGCGTGAAACTGCATGGTGTGATGGATGGCAATCAGACCTATGCAATCGGGATCTATACTGATGACGTAAATGATGCAGAAAAAGGTGAAGAAACCGGTTTTGCGGCGCGTTATACGATTGCGCCGGTAAAAACCGACACTAGCGTGGTGCATCTTGGGCTGGCCTACCGCGACATTGAGGACAACAGTGCCTTCGGTGTTGAAGCTGCAGCAGTCTCAGGGCCGTTCCATATTCAGGCTGAGTATGTGGATGGTGAGGAAGGTAGTGACGATGATTTGAGTGGCTACTATGTGCAGGCTGGATATATTCTCACCGGTGAGACCCGCCCCTATAGTAAGGGTGTTTTCAAGCGCGTGGCGCCTTCAGGCAAAGGTGGTGCATGGGAGGTTGTAGCTCGCTATGAAGACGGTGACGGCAATCACAGTGATATTGAATTTGGCAGAACCGATGCCTCAGCTTTCACTGTTGGCTTGAACTGGTACGCCCATAAAAATGTCAGGTTTGGTATTAACTACACGGATGGTGACGACAACCTTGACAATGATGAAGGTAATGAATTCAGGGTTCGTTTTCAGCTGACGTTCTAAGGACCAGAGAATCAACTGGGTGAAAGCCGGGCATCGCAAGATGCCCGGCTTTTGCTATTTATGGCTACCACCAAAATTGCTAAATCTGTATATTACGCCGATTGAATTTGTACGATTAATGCAATGATTTCAACCGCAAACATAACCATTCAGTTTGGCGATAAGCCGCTGTTTGAAAATATTTCAGTCAATTTTGGT
>JAHHOC010000295.1 GCA_018677115.1 Arenicella sp.
CTTTTGAAGTCTACAAACTCTACCGGCAGCGGATCAAAGAACGCACTGAACTGGTTCTTGAATTGCTCGAAGAGGATTTCGATTTTTCCGTTAATGAAACCATGAGCGTCGATCGCGAAGAATACAAATGGGCGCGCAACGAAGCAGAAATCATCGGCAAATGGCGCAAGCGGATCAAGAATGACATATTGCAGCAGTTGCTTGCTGAGACCCCTGAAGAAGAAATTCGCAAAAACCTGGCCCGCCGTTATGAACGACAGCGGGACGTAGTTTATCAATTAAAGCCCGATGAAGTTTTTGAAATCTTCATGAATGCCTACACCAAGGAGTTGGGGCCACATACTCAATATATGTCGCACATCACAGCTGAAAACTTTCGCATTAACATGTCCTTGTCGCTAGAAGGAATTGGAGCTGCACTGCAAACCGAAGAGGATTATACCGTCATTAATCGCATCATCCCCGGTGGCCCTGCGGAACGCAGCGGTGCGATAAATCCGGAGGATAAAATAGTCGGTGTCGGACAACATGGCGAGGAGATGATTAATGTAATCGGCTGGCGATTAACTGACGTGGTACAGATGATCCGGGGTGACAAAGGCACAAAAGTCCGGCTGCAAGTAGTGAAAGCGGACAGTGCGCCCGGATCACCCCCAGAGACAATTGAATTAACTCGTGATGTTATCCAGCTGGAGGATCAGGCTGCTAAATTGTCCCACGTGGATATCCCCGATGGCTCCGCCACCAAGCGCTTCTCAGTAATAAGCATACCGTCCTTTTACTCTAACTCCAGACATGCCAAAAAGGGTGTAAAGTTCACCGCCACTGCACATGATGTCCGCACTTTGTTGAAACAGGTCAAAACCGACAATTCGGATGGTCTGGTGATCGACTTGCGCGGCAATGGCGGCGGTTACCTCGATGAGGCGGTAAAGCTGACCGGGCTTTTTATCCCACAGGGCCCGGTTGTGCAATCAGTATTTTCCAGCCGAAAACGTGAAGTCCGCCGGGACCGTGATACTGACGTGGCCTATGAAGGCCCGATGATTGTGTTGATTGATCGATACAGCGCTTCGGCTTCAGAAATTTTCGCTGCAGCAATGCAGGATTATGGCAGGGCGCTGATTGTCGGTGAGCGCTCATTTGGTAAAGGCACTGTGCAAACCGTAGCTCCCCTGCGTGGCCGCAATGAAGCTGGACATGAAAGCCAGGTAAAGTTCACCATTGCCCAGTTCTTCAGGATTAATGGTGGCAGCACGCAACACAAGGGAGTGATCCCAGATATCATTTTAAATTCCGGTGTCGAAGACGAAGAGTTCGGTGAGCGTGCCTATGACAACGCGCTGCCATGGACACAGACACGGCCGGTGCTTTATGAATCCAGTAGCTTTCCATCAGCGATGATCGAACAACTTGATCTACGCCACAAGCAGCGCAGCGAGAGTTCCCCTGCATTCAATTTGATGCGCCAAAACTCTGCACGGATTCAGAACAATAAAAACGTTAAGGAAATTTCGCTCAAAAGGCAGGAACGTGAAGCAGAAAGAGACAGAGTCGAATCCGAGTCCTTGAGTCAGTTGAATACTTATCGCGCTTCACTCGGCCTCGACCCGGTGGACAGTGAATCCCGCGGAGACAACCCCTTGCCGGATGAAGATGAGCACTGGAACATCGTACACCACAAAGAAGCCGCCAGAATCCTGCTCGATCAAATTAAATGGTCTGGTGCGGTGATCACCAAAGGGCCGAACAGCTGAACAGGTGATGGGTCATGCTGTGGCATAGAACCGCAGCTAACCGATAGCGGCTAGCGAAAACGCGAATCGCCCTGCCGCTCCGCCAGCAAACTACGGATACTTTCTGTCAGTGATAAAAAACCACTTAGCAATCGATCCGGCAAGGGCTGCTTTATATCCATCTTGATTTCATAGATGTCATAGTCCTCGAGCGCATTGACCAGGAACTCATCACTGGTTTTCAACTCATCAACCAGATTCAGGTCCAGAGCCTGCGTACCGTACCAATGCTCTCCGGTGGCAACTTTGTCGATATCCAGTTTTGGGCGGTGTTTAGATACGAAATCGCGAAACAGACCGTGTGTTTCCTGCAAATCCAATTTCAACTTTTCGCGTTCTTTCTCGCTGTTTTTGCCGAACATCGTCACAGTTCGCTTGTACTCGCCGGCAGTGTGCTGCTCGAAATCTATTCCAGCTTTATCCAGCATACGATTAAAGTTAGGTAATTGCGCCAACACACCGATCGAGCCCAGAATCGCAAATGGCGCCGCAATAATTTTGTCTGCCACGCAGGCCATCATATAGCCGCCACTGGCTGCAACTTTATCTACCGCGATTGTAAACGCGAGTTTAGCGCTTTTTATACGTTGTAATTGTGACGCAGCGAGTCCGTGCTCATGTACCATCCCACCAGAATTATCCAGTTTCAGAAGCACTTCGTCCTGTGGCTGGGCAACGCTAAGCAACGCGGTTATCTCATCACGCATGGTAAGGACGCCGGTGGCCTTAATATCACCTTTAAACTCCATGACATAAAGCCTTGGCTTTGTAGTATCTTTGCGGGTGTTTTTTTGTTTTTTGTGTTGCTGTTTTTTCTGTGTTTTCAGGTGTTGCTTAAATTGTTTTTTTTCCATCACCGCCTGTTGCAATTGGGTCTGCAAATGGCGGTACTTGTCGTTGATGTTGGTGACCTGTAATTCGGGTTCGTGTGTTTTCTTACTCCGTGCACCAGCAATGATCGCCACGGCAAATGCCAAAGCAACCAGTCCGGTTAACACCTTGGCAACAAACAATCCATAAGACATTAGAAATTCCGACATGTTAACTGTGCAGCTCAATGTGAATTAAGTCGGCGGTATTATACCCAGCCTTCCAAACCGCGCTAGCACCTGAAGCCAGTTTACTTGACATTTATTTGTCGTTAACTATATTGAATTTGTGACGTTTAAATTTTTAAACGTTAACGTGGCTGGCTTTACAAGAGCTTTATTGAAGCTGTGCCACTAGTTCTTAACTATCAAATTAGAGGGAATAAGATGGCTACCAAAAAGAAAGCGAAAAAGGTTGTACGAAAGGCAAAGCCGGCTGCGCGTAAGGCAGCAAAAAAAACCGCCTCTAGGCCTGCTCGAAAAAAAGCGGTAGCTAGAAAAACCACTAAGAGAAAGGTAGCTAAAAAAGCTACTAAGAAAAAGGTAGCCAAAAAGGCCACCAAGAAAAAGGTAGCCAAAAAGGCCACCAAGAGAAAGGTAGCTAAAAAG
>JAHHOC010000220.1 GCA_018677115.1 Arenicella sp.
CCTTATCGAAAGTGCAGTTGGAAACCGGGCGTACCCATCAAATCCGTCTGCACATGAACCATATCGGCTTTCCCCTGGTTGGTGACCAGGTCTACGGCCGGCGCCTCGCTATTGCCGGTGACTGTGCGCCTCGCCTGGAACGGGCACTACGCGGGTTTCAGCGCCAGGCTCTACATGCCGCCCGCATCCAGTATCGGCACCCGGTAGTGGACAGCATACAGACATGGGAGGCGCCAATGCCGGAAGACATGCAGGCATTGATTGAGGCATGTACGGATGACAGTAATTAATGCATTGAACGTCATCGTGCCTGGCTGGGACGCGCCTGGCACGGTAAAAGCCATAACCTCGACCCGGGCAGGGGGCTTCAGCAAGCAACCCTACCACGAGTTCAATCTGGCTATGCACGTTGACGATGAGCCAATCGCAGTTAAGCGTAACCGCAGGCTTTTGCGCGACAGGTTGCGCTTGCCTTCCGACCCGGTGTGGCTTAATCAGACCCACAGCACAACTGTGGCGCAGGTGTCGCGCAGACGTTCTTCAGTAGAAATCGATGCCGACGGCAGTGTCACCTCCGACGCGGCGGTTGTATGTGCGGTGATGACCGCCGATTGTTTACCGCTGTTCCTGTGTAACAAACAGGGCAGCAAAGTGGCGGCCATTCATGTCGGCTGGCGCGGCCTGGCGGACGGCATTGTGGAGGCCGCCATTGCAGCCATGGGCGAGAGCGTGGATACGATCATGGCTTGGGCGGGACCCTGTATCAGCATTGCGCACTTTGAGGTGGGGCAGGAGGTCAGGGACCTGATAGGCGGGCCCGAGACTGCCTATCGCAGATCAGCAGAGGTCGGCAAATACTACGCTGACCTGCGGGAATTGACCGGTGACCGCTTGAGAGCGATGGGTGTCAGTGACTATGGTTACGCTGATCAATGCACTTACCGGGACAGGGAGCAGTATTTCTCCTATCGGCGCGACCGGAGAACCGGTCGAATGGTTTCGTTGATCTGGATTGAGCCGCAGTTCAGGCTTTAGCGCGACATGCCGCGGCGGTGAATACAACGTCGGTTGAGCTATTCAACGCGGTCTCGGCGGAATCCTGCACCACGCCGATGATAAATCCCACAGCGACCACCTGCATGGCCACCTCGTTTGAGATGCCGAACAATCCACAGGCCAGCGGGATCAGCAGTAGTGAGCCGCCAGCCACGCCGGATGCGCCGCAAGCCGACACTGCGGCAATCAAGCTGAGTAGTACGGCACTCGGTAGGTCAATTTGAATTCCTAATGTGTGCACCGCCGCCAGTGTCATCACGGTGATGGTTATAGCCGCACCGCCCATGTTGATGGTAGCGCCGAGCGGAATTGAGACTGAATAAGTATCTTCATCCAGCTCGAGGTCTTCGCATAACTGCATATTGACTGGAATATTAGCGGCCGAACTGCGGGTAAAGAATGCAGTGATGCCACTTTCCCGCAGGCAGCGTAACACTAGTGGGTAGGGATTGAGGCCGGTTTTCCACAGCACCAGCATCGGGTTGACGATCAGCGCGATTATTAACATGGCGCTGATTAATAGCAGCAATAATTTTGAGTAGCCGAGCAGTACTCCAAAACCAGTCGCTGCGATAGTGGATGCAACCAGCCCGAATATTCCCAGCGGTGCCAACTGAATCACAAAGCGGACTATGGCGGTCATCGCGTCAGATAAATCAATCAACATGCTGCGGGTGTTTTGTGATGCCCGTCGCAGCGCGATGCCTAGCCCGATAGCCCAGGCCAGAATGCCGATGTAATTACCCGCCAGCAGCGCCTCAACCGGATTCTGCACGATTTTAAAAACCAGCGCATTCAACACTTCGGCGATTCCTTCCGGAGGTGCAACGCTGGTGTTGTTGGTTTGCAGAACCAACTCTAGCGGGAAGGTAAAGCTTAACGCTACGGCGGTCAGTGCAGCCGCAAAGGTGCCGATCAGGTATAGACCCAATATGGGTTTTACGCGGGCATTTTGCATGTTCTGCTGGTTGGCTATGGAGGACAGTACCAACAGGAACACCAATGGCGGTGCCACAGCCTTCAGGGCGCTGACAAATAACGATCCAAGCACACCAACTGCCATTGCTGCGGAAGGCGATAATAGTGCCAGCAGGGCACCCAGCACGATGCCTATGGAAATCTTTAAAATCAGGCTCATCGAGGTGAGCGAGTTCCAGGCGGAGACAACAGCGTTCATGATAGCTCTTTATTCCAAAGCACATCGCCTTCGCCGTGTGCTTTATTGATTATTCTCGCAGTCACAAATAACAGGTCAGACAACCTGTTAAGGTATTGCCGGGTGGATTCGGCAACCGGGTCCAGCTGGTGCAGGGTTACCAGTTCACGCTCCGCACGTCGGGCAGTGGCGCGGGCAATGTGGCAAACCGAGGCTGCTTCGCTGCCACCGGGCAGGATAAAGTCTTTCAGCGGCTCTACCAGTTCATTATATGCGTCTATCTGGTCTTCGATCTTACGGACTTTTTCTGCTGAAATGAAGGAATACCCCGGCATGCTTATTTCGCCACCAATATTAAACAGGTCGTGCTGGACGCAAGTGTAAAACTCGGTCATATCGGCATCGTTGAGCTTGCAGATCATTAAGCCAATTACGCTGTTTAATTCATCCACCGAACCCATGGCATTCATACGTGCGTGGTTCTTTGGAATCCTGTCACCGTCACTGAGGCCAGAAGTACCGTCATCGCCGGTTTTTGTATAAAGTTTGCTAAGTCTGTTGCCCATAATCTGTAAGTAAGTTTGGTAGAAAAAGATTGCTTATGCGTACTGCACTTCAGCCTGGTAGATTGGCAGTGAAAACGAAAATATAACGCCGTCGTCGCTGCGCAAATTTGCTGCAATGACATCTCCGCCATGAAAGCTGGCGATTAGTTTAACAATATACAGGCCCATGCCAAGCCGGGTTTTCTGGGCGTCTTTTCGTCCCAGTGAAACCAGCGGCTCAAAAATGCGGTCTACCATGCCTTCGGGCAGGCTGGAGCCCTGGTTGATTACGTCTATCTGGGCGAAATTATCGATGCGCCCGGCTTTGAAAACAATCGGCGTTTCCGGTGCCGCAAAATCAATTGCGTTGTCCACCAGTTTATCAAGGGCCTGGGCAATGTAATCGGGAGCGGCTTCTACCAGTAATGGCCGTGACAGTATTTGCACTTCAAATTTCTGGTCTGGATTGCTGAAAGAATAGCCATCGACATAGTTTTCAATCAATTCGATCAGATCGAAAGCTTCTCTTGTTTCAGATTGCATTGCCTGCTCCAGATTGGCTGCCTCGGTGAGGTTCTGCAATATCGAACCGATACGGATAATGCCGTTTTTGGCGCGGTCCATATATTTGCTGTCGATCGCCTCCGGTATTTCCTGTCCCAGGTTGTGCAATGAAGAATTCACTACGTTCAGTGGGTTGCTCACTTCGTGAGCCAGTGTGTCAGGCAGCCCGCGCAAGTAGCCGGTGTACTGTGACAGTCTTCCCAGCATGCTGCTGACGCTGCGCGATAGATCCCCGATTTCGTCGCCCGATTTAGCTTCAGCAGAAAGACGCTGCTTGATAATCCGGCCATCGCGGTCTATCGCGTTGTCGGCCGCATCACGCAGGCGGGCGATGCGCACGGTCAAGCGTGACGCAAAGATGAGCAGTGCACCCGCCACCGTCAGCAATACCAGTAAAGTGACGCTGATAACATTTTCCAATACATCCTGTTGTTGTTGCAGGACCTGGTTGGTGCTTTGTTCCACCACCACGGCACCGAGTATATTGTCGCCCAGGAAGATGGGGTGGCCTGACATCAAAATGGTGCCCTGGTTGTCGAGTGA
>JAHHOC010000251.1 GCA_018677115.1 Arenicella sp.
ACCGACTATGGGGTTGAGTTTGAACAGGTCCCAGCCGGTTACAGCGGCCCTTTGTATGCCGAAATTGCGCCGCTTACTTTTAGCATCCTGGTTCGCCAGGGCTCAAGATTGTCGCAGCTGCGGGTTCGCGCCGGGCTGCCGTGTATCGATGATGTGGGGCACTTCAAACTGCAGTCTGAACAGAGTCTGGTAGACACCCAGTTGCAGGCAGCAGACATCAGGAATGGTGTGCCGATCAGCGTTGATTTAGGTGGCGAGCAGCCAGGTGGCTTGATTGGTTACCGGGCCAAGCGCCACTCGGGGGTGGTGGATGTGGACAAGCGTGCGGCATTGCCTGCCAGCCTGTACTGGGAGCCATTGTACGCACACAATAAACAGCTTATTTTGGACCCCGGTGAGTTTTATATCCTGGTGTCGAAAGAAGCAGTCCATGTGCCGCCCGATTATGCCGCAGAAATGAATCCTTATGACAATCTGGTGGGAGAGTTCCGGGTGCACTATGCGGGCTTTTTCGATCCCGGGTTCGGTGCTCCCTCTGCCGGCGGTGGTGGAGCGCGGGCGGTTCTGGAAGTCCGCTCATTTGATGTTCCGTTTCTGCTTGAAGATGGGCAAAGCGTCGGTCGCCTGGTCTATGAATCGATGTTGGAGACCCCCGACAGGATTTACGGACAGGGCTTGCAATCGAACTACCAGGCGCAAGGATTGAAGTTGAGCAAGCACTTTATCAGCGACTAGCGGTATCCTGGAAAATCACCCGCGTGGGTGATTCAATAGCAGATGATGGCGATTAGAATGGATACCGGCTCAATCGAAGACAAAGGTAATAACAGCGCTGGAAGCGCAATTTTCAACTTACATGGAGACTACTATGAGTATTTTAAAATCAAGCAAATATGGGTCAGCGAATAGTTTGCTGCGGAAATTTAAATCGGCACTTATCACCAGCACCCTGCTTTTGAGCCTGGCTGCCGCCGGCATGCCGGCCAACGCTGCAAGTCAGTGCAAGAGCCTTGCAAATAATGCTTGTGCCGCCAACGCGGAATGCACTTGGGTGCAGGGCTATGAGCGTAAAGACGGCCGCACGGTGAAGTCATTTTGCCGCGCTAAAGCAAAACCAAAAACGCCGAAAAAAACCACTAGCAGGTCTTAGTGCTGGCCTTTAATTAAAGGCTGCCGACCCGGGAGTTATGCACTAACTCCCGGAGTCGGCTCAATCAAACAGCTTTGCGTGCAATAAATAACGCTCTTTTCGGTGCCGGGTAGCCTTCTATGGTTTTTTCCCGATCGGCTGGATCAAGAAAGTCGGCCAGGGAATGAAATTGCATCCAGTGGGTGCAGCGCTGTTCCGACCGCGATGTGCGGTTTTCATCAGCACAGCGGCCTTCCTCAAAGCCGGCTTCTGCCAGCTGTTGAAGAATTTTCTCAACCGTCATTATGCTCCATACGTTGCGCATCATCGCATAGCGATCCTGCGGGGTCAGAATGCCTCCTTCGGCCTCGTCAACTATCAAAGTTTCCAACACCAGTTCGCCGCCCGGCTGCAGCAAACCATACAATTCCTGCAGGTGCGCAACCGGATGCCGCCGGTGATACAGCACGCCCATGGACAATACGGTGTCAAAATACGCTAAGTCTGCGGGCATGTCCTCGATCCCCAACGGCAGCAAATCAAAGCGGGCATCGCGTGCGTAGTGTTGTACCGCAAGGTGTTGTACCAGAAACCGCATCGACGGATCGATGCCCAGCACATAGTGCGCTCCGGCGCCCAGAATCCGCCAGCAATGATAGCCATTGCCGCAGCCAACATCTAGAACCCGGCGCCCATGCAAATCGGCAATATGTGGAGACAATCTCTGCCACTTCCAATCTGAGCGCCATTCGCTGTCAATATAGGTGCCGAAAAGGTTGTACGGTCCTTTGCGCCATGGCCGCAGTGCGTAGAGTGCATCGTACAATTGCACCGCCTGCAGATCATTAAGGTCATCACGATCGCCGATCTTTATCGCATCGCTGTCGAGTTCAACAATGCTGGGCATAACTGGCGGTAGTTTATCCAATTCGTTTAACCACTGGCTCAAATCCCCGTGTCTTGCAGGATTTGCGCGTCGCTTGATGGCTGTCGCAAAGTGGTTGCGCCAGGCGCTGAATTCACTGCGCCGGTAGAAATCGTCAAAATTGATCACTTGATGGCCAGCAATGATACGAATTGCAGATTTTGCAGCCATGGGGTAACAATTCGATATCCTGCATCGCGCATTCTATTAATGTGCACATCGATTGTTTCCGGGATCAGCACATCTTCCAGGGCGTCTCTTTTCTGGCTGATCTCAAGCTGGCTGTAACCCTGGTCGGCTTTGTATTGGTGGTGAATGTCGATTAATGTTCGATTTGTCTCAGGGTCAGCGAAGCAGACCTTCTCTGAAACAATCAGTATGCCGCCGGGTTCGCTGGCGTCGTATATTTTTCGAATCAGGTAATCGCGCTTCTCAAGCTCAATAAATTGCAGGGTGAAGTTCATCAACACCATGTCAGCCGACTCGATCGGATAGTCGAGTATGTCTGCGCATTGCATCGACAGGTCGCATTCATAGGTATCCGCACAGCGCGCTATTGCTTGACTTGCCTGCTCAATCATCGCAGCGGAATTATCGATGCCAATGATAGTTCCCTTGCCACCGCGCAGCGCCTCCGCCATGGCCAGCATACCCGCGCCCAGCGAGCATCCCAGATCGTAATATCGCCCCTGTGGTGGTGCACAACAGCGAATCAAACTGGGCAGCATCTGCAGGATTTGCCGGTAGCCGGGCACCGAGCGCGAAATCATATCTTCGAATATTGCGGCTACTTCCGCATCAAAACGAAACTTTTCGGTCACTGTTCGGGGTACGCCGAACATCTGGTCTTTACTGCCATTCATGGCCTGGGATTTTACTCTTATTTACGCTAGTTAATTTGAAACTCGGGGCATGCTCTGACATTATAAATCATCGTTCTATTTCCGCGGGACAACATTATGCAAACAGGCTTTGTAGCCGGCCGTCACACCGCCTGGATCCGCTGTCTGGGGGTGGTTCTCCTGTTTGCCGCCAGCGCTGTTCAGGCCAGCGGCGATGCCTCAATCTGGGCTTCACCATCGGCTAATTCCTACTCTGTCTCCGCGTTCACTGCCAAGGGAGCTACAGCCACACATCTACAGGCGTTGCAGCAACAGCAGCAAAATTCATTACAGGTGACCCAGTTTCTTGGCAACGGTAATGCACTAGCGATGCGCTATTCACAGGCTCTACAGCAACGCGACATTGCGCTTGGATACACCTGGAAGGATGCTACGCTTTCATATATGTCGGGATCCGGTGAGGATTATGCGGAGCTCGGCGGGCAGTATACCGGCGTTGACCCTTATCTGTTTCACGGTGGCTGGAAGCAGCAATTCGACTACGACGGTTTTGCCGTTGACTACAGAGTGGGCTCTTTTGGCCACCTGCAGTACGGTCAGGCAACTATGCGTTCTGATGGGTTGCTCGACCGCACAGCCAGGTATATGGAGTGGTCAAACAGTCGCCTGTTTGCCCGCGCTACCCGCTTCGTCCGCGGTGGTGAGGCCATTGGCAGCGGCCTCGATGCAGGAATTAATTTCGGCAATAAGAGACTGGCCATTCAGACCATGGATCTCGAAAATGACAGGAGCATGCAGCGCATCCGGCTGCAGTTAGACGGCAACAGGACTCGTCAATACTGGTTTGATATTGCCTCCCACCGCAATGCCCTGTATCGGGAAAATGACGACGTTCGGATGATGTTTACATTTAAAACAATGCTGGGCGCAAAATCGTTGGCTTCCTACGCGGATGAAAATAACCGCGTGGGGAACCCAGCAGCAAGCCCTGATGACGATCCTGAAGGGAGTCCTGATGCTGCCCCTGCAGCGAAGAAAAGGAACCCCTGGATTGCACGTGGCTTGTTAATCGGCGTCGGCGTGGCCGCAGCGGCGGGCGGCTCGAGTTCGGGCTCGCCGGTGGCAGACCGGATGTTGCGTTTCAAGACCCAATCGGAAGCTGCGCTAGGCGTATTGAACGGCATTAATCCTACTTCTATTCGTGAAAACCGCGAATATGGGGGCTGGGTATTTATCAATCCAGATGCCAGCTACGCGTCAACCACCCCTAAGAAAGGCGAGGCCACCAAGGTGCAGTTGCCGCCCCGTTCGGTAGTGATTCCATCCGGTTCGCGCGCCACTGCTTCCTACCATACCCACGCTGCCTATGATCCCAGGTATGACAATGAAAATTTTTCACAACGGGACCTGGATAATGACAAGGAACTCGGGCTGGATGGCTACCTTGCAACACCCGCAGGTCAATTCAAATATCACAATGTGACTACCGGTGAGATACTGGTGCTCGGCAGGGTTGCCACTGGCGGTTAAATGATTCAACAGGTTTTCGCGATTGTCGCGCCACTATTCCTCATAGTTGGCGTGGGCTATTTCTATGGTTCCCGGGTCAGGCCCGAGATGCGCATTATCAATCAGCTGATCATGGATGTGTTTATGCCAGCGCTGATTTTGCATGTCATGATTCAGGATGATTTTTATCCGCTGCAGTATTTGACCCTGATGATGGCTGGTGCGGGGGTGATGTTGGGTTCCGGTGTGGCGGCATACGCCGTGGCGGGGATGTTAAATTTTCCCTGGCGATCGTTTGTACCACCTGCCATGTTCTGCAATTGGGCTAATCTGGGCTTGCCGCTGTATGTGTTTGCGCTCGGCGAACAAGCGCTGGGCGGAGGCGTGATGCTGGTGGTAGTGGGCAACATTCTGTGTTTTACCGTAGGTACCTATATTTATTCCGGTAAGTTATCTGGTTTTGAGGTATTGAAAACCCCGATAATCGCCGCTGTGGTACTGGTCGGCGCCATTAATGCCGCCGATATGCAAATACCCTCCTTTATCAACCAGCCGCTCAATATGCTGGGGCAGGTTGCCATTCCACTGATGTTGTTTTCGCTGGGCGTGCGCCTGACCCGCATAAGCTGGAGCGATTCAGCAGCCGGCCTGGTGATGGCGGTATTATGCCCGGTGGCAGGCGTCGCAATTGCGTTGTTGCTGTGCCAGCTATTGCCGCTCAATGAGCTGCAGCAGAACATTTTGTTGCTGTTTGGCGTGTTGCCGCCGGCAGTTATCAATTTCATGTTGGCTGAACAATATAACCGTGACCCGGAGAAAGTTGCCTCCATGGTGATGATTGGCAATCTGACCGCCATAATCTCGATACCCTTGATGTTGTTTTTTGTTCTTGCGCCGGGTTCGGCCTGACGCCTTGATTTTTTCGAGTTTGGGAGTAACCTTGAGCCCCCAAATAATCGCAATAACGGGATTGGTTAATGAACCTCAAGTGGCTCATTGATGATCTAGAGGATGCTATGAAAAAGCAGAGTAGTTACAGCTACGAGGAATTAATCGCCCACGGCAATGGGCAGTTGCCGGGGCAGGACCTGTCACGGCTACCCTTGCCGCCCATGCTGATGTTCGATCGAATCGTCGAGATAAACGAAGATGGTGGCGAATATGGCAAGGGCCAGGTAGTGGCTGAGCTGGATGTCAATCCTGAATTGTGGTTCTTTGATTGCCACTTCAAGGGCGATCCGGTTATGCCTGGCTGCCTTGGGCTTGACGCAGTATGGCAACTGGTTGGTTTCTACTTGTCCTGGATCGGGGGGCCCGGCAAAGGCCGCGCGCTTGGCGTCGGGGAAGTCAAATTCACCGGCCAGGTCGATCCCGATTCAAAACTTGTGTGCTATGAAGTGAATATGAAAAGGGTAATTTCGCGACGCTTGTTTATGGGCGTTGCGGACGCCCGCGTAATCCTCGATGGTGAAGTTATCTACACCATGAGCGACCTCAAAGTAGGCCTGTTTGGAGACGAAAAATAGTAATTAGATTTATTATAAGTTATCAATATGGCCTAAAGTGTAAGTGAAAGTTTAAATAGAGAATTGAAAATGCGACGAGTAGTAGTAACCGGAATGGGTGTGGTATCGAGCCTTGGCAATGATGTTGCCGAGGTCACCGCAAGCCTCAAAAATGGCACTTCTGGAATCCAGTTCTGTGAAGATTATGCGGAAATCGGCATGCGCAGCCAGATTGCCGGCCGAGTCCACATTGATTGTAAGGAACTTATAGACCGTAAGAAATACCGCTTTATGGGTGACGCGGCTGCTTTCAGCTACATCGCCATGGAGCAGGCCATCGCTGATTCAGGCCTCGACCCGGAATCGCTGAAATCTCCTGAGGTTGGATTAATCACCGGCTCCGGCGGTGGTTCGCCCGCCAACAATATACTGGCTGCGGAAATAGCCAAAGAACGTGGCGTCAAGCGAATCGGCCCATACGCGGTACCCAAGACCATGGGCAGCACAACCTCGGCCTGCCTGTCTACCATGTTTGGCATCCAGGGCACCAGCTATTCGATAAGCTCGGCTTGTTCCACCAGCGCGCATTGCATTGGCCATGCCGCCGACCTGATCCGCGGTGGTCGTCACCATACTGTGATAGCGGGTGGTGGCGAGGAAGAGCATTGGACCATGTCGATCCTGTTCGATGCCATGGGCGCCATGTCCAGCAAATACAACGACACGCCGACGCAAGCCTCACGCACCTATGACG
>JAHHOC010000268.1 GCA_018677115.1 Arenicella sp.
CCACTCACCCTAACGCCGGCTTACCGAATGAGCTTGGGGAGTACGACCTTACCCCGGAAGAAATGGCCGAGCATATTGAGGAATGGGCACAACATGGCTTCCTGAACATTGTCGGCGGCTGTTGCGGCTCAACTCCCGAGCATATTCATGCCATTGCTGATGCGGTATCGGACAAACAGCCGCGGCCGTTGTCACCTTAGATGGCACACGGCAGCTTGAGGCAAGACACCAGCATGCGGTTATCCGGATTGGAGCCATTCAATATTGGTGAGCAATCTCTGTTCGTGAATGTTGGTGAACGCACCAACGTCACCGGGTCGGCCAGGTTCAAGAAGCTGATCAAGGAAGAGGATTATGAAGCAGCTCTTGAGGTAGCTCGACAGCAGGTGGAAGCTGGTGCACAGATCATCGACGTAAACATGGACGAGGGTTTGATCGACGCTGAGGCGGTGATGGTTAAATTCCTCAACCTGATGGCATCCGAGCCGGATATTTCACGTGTCCCGGTGATGATAGATTCGTCCAAATGGGAGGTCATTGAGGCAGGTCTCAAATGCATTCAGGGCAAAGGCATCGTTAATTCCATTTCCCTTAAAGAAGGCGAAGACAGATTTGTAGAGCAGGCCAAACTGGTCATGCGCTATGGCGCCGCCGTGATCGTGATGGCGTTTGATGAGCAGGGTCAGGCTGATACCAAAGCCCGCAAGGTTGAAATATGCAGCCGGGCCTACCGGGTTCTGACCGAAAAAGTAGGCTTTCCACCTGAAGACATAATTTTTGACCCCAACATTTTTGCTATCGCTACCGGAATCGACGAGCACAACAATTATGCAGTTGATTTTATTGA
Organism: Arenicella sp.; assembly: GCA_018677115.1. Classification (GTDB taxonomy): domain Bacteria; phylum Pseudomonadota; class Gammaproteobacteria; order Arenicellales; family Arenicellaceae; genus Arenicella. The sequence goes on from JAHHOC010000268.1 coordinate 848, forward strand.
GGCAACCCGCGAGATAAAAAGTACTCTGCCGCACGCCAAGGTTTCCGGTGGCGTATCCAATGTATCTTTTTCGTTTCGCGGTAATAATCCGGTCCGTGAAGCCATCCACTCGGTGTTTCTGTATCACGCAATAAATGCCGGCATGGACATGGGCATAGTCAATGCCGGGCAGCTGGCCATTTATGAAGATCTACCTGCGGAGCTCCGCGATAAAGTGGAAGACGTGGTGTTAAACAGGCACGATGATGCCACCGAAGCTTTGTTGGCGATCGCTAATGATTATGTCGGTGACGGAAAGCAGGCTGACAAAAAAGAAGATCTTGAATGGCGTACCTGGGAAGTTGAACGACGGCTGGCTCACGCTCTGGTGAAGGGAACGGCTGAATTCATCGAGGAAGACACGGAACAGGCACGCCTCAGGGCAGACAAACCGCTGCAGGTCATAGAGGGGCCGCTGATGGATGGCATGAATATTGTCGGCGACCTGTTTGGCTCAGGCAAAATGTTCCTCCCGCAAGTTGTTAAATCGGCGCGGGTTATGAAGAAAGCAGTGGCGCATCTATTACCCTATATCGAGGAACAAAAGCAGGTCGGCGATACCAACGGCCGCATCATCATGGCTACCGTGAAAGGCGATGTGCATGACATAGGCAAGAACATTGTCGGTGTGGTGTTGCAGTGCAACAACTTTGAGGTCATTGATCTGGGTGTGATGGTGCCGGCGGAACAAATATTAAAAGAGGCTATCGCCAATAATTGCGACCTGATAGGCTTGTCCGGCCTGATTACACCTTCCCTCGATGAAATGGTGCATATGGCGAAAGAGATGCAGCGCCAGGATATACAACTGCCGTTGATGATCGGCGGTGCTACCACATCGAAAGTACATACAGCCCTGAAAATTGAACCTAATTTCTCCAATGACCAGGTAGTGCATGTACCCGATGCGTCGCGCGCCGTGGGGGTCGCGCAACATTTGCTTTCAGAGGAGAGCAAGTCCCAATTCGTCAGCGGTGTTCAGGACGAATATGAGCGTATCCGCACTGAACGGGCCAAGCACGGGAAAGTGCACAAAACGCTCGACCTGGCTGAGGCGCGCGCCAATCGGGTAATGCTCGACTGGTCGGCCTACACGCCGGAAAAACCGGCTTTTCTCGGAGTAAAGGCTTTTGCAGATTACGACCTGAGTCAATTGATTGAGCGCATCGATTGGACACCTTTTTTCAGTGCCTGGGAACTGGCAGGCCGATACCCGCGGATTCTCGATGATGAGGTCATTGGCGAAGAAGCCAAAAAAGTATTTGCCGATGCACAACTTATGCTGCGGCAGATCATTGATGAATCATGGCTGCAAGCCAGGGGCGTGATCGGCTTTTTTGCAGCCAACAGTGTGGGTGACGATATTGAAATCTACGCCGACGAAAAACGTGCTGATTTGCTGGAAACGTCGCATCATTTGCGCCAGCAGGACAAAAAAAATAATACCCAGCCGAATTACTGCCTTGCCGATTATGTTGCCCCTAAGGAGTCGGGCATTCAAGATTATCTCGGCGCGTTTGCCGTCACTACCGGGCACAAAATTGAAACTAAAATTGCCGAATTCGAAGCGGACAATGATGACTACCAGGCCATCATGTTGAAAGTGCTGGCAGACCGTCTGGCCGAAGCCTTTGCCGAACATATGCACGAGCGGGTACGCAGGGAGTTTTGGGGCTACGACAGTGGCGAGAAACTTGATAATGATGCGTTGATTCGCGAAAAGTACCGTGGAATCCGACCCGCGCCGGGATACCCCGCGTGTCCGGATCATACTGAGAAACAGGCCCTGTGGGACTTGTTGCATCCGCAACAGAATGCAGGCATGACCCTCACCGAGAGTTTTGCCATGTTGCCTACTGCGGCCGTAAGCGGCTGGTATTTTGCACACCCCCAAGCCCGTTACTTCTCAGTACGCCGGGTGCAGAAAGACCAGGTGGAAGATTACGCCCGGCGCAAGGGATTCGATTTAATCACGGCCGAGCGGTGGCTGGCACCGGTTTTAGGTTATGACGTGTGAGGCAGATTTCATCTCTGGCGGCTAAGGGTGTAGCATGTATTCAACCAACATCCGGAACATCGAGAGGACACAATGAATAGAATCTGTTTTGCCCTGATACTATGTGTACTGAGCGTACCCGCAGTTGCTGAGCTGGATCAAGCCACGGCCAGAATGTGCGAAAAAATTAAAACCTGCAGTCTGGCGGAGATTGAGAAACAGGACCTGCCTGCAGAAATGGCGGCGATGATGACGGCCATGTTTGATGGAATGTGCGTAACATGGGTTAAGCCCTTTGCACAGACACTGGGTGATGCCGGATTGGAGAAAAAAGCCGAAGCCTGTATCGACTCCATGGTCGCGCAAAGTTGTGAGACGCTGATGCAGTCTGAAGGAGATTTTACTTCACCGGAATGTGAGGAATTTCAACAGGCAGCGGATGATGCCGGGGTTGACTTGGAGAGTTAGGCCCGATTGATGGCAAATCAGCCCAAACGACTCAGCGGCTTGCTCGATTTTATGAGTGTAGAGCAACTCGATCGGGATCTGTATCGTGGCCAGAGCCGCGACCTGAAAACCGGTCAGGTGTACGGCGGCCAGGTTTTAGGCCAGGCCATAAAGGCGGCGCTGCAAACCGTAGATCCCGAACGCCATATACGTTCTGCGCATGCCTACTTCCTGCTCAAAGGTGATGTTGGTGCGCCAATTATTTATGAAGTGGACCGCAGCCTGGATGGCGGCAGTGTGTCTTCCCGACGTGTTGTGGCGGTGCAGCACGGCAAACAGATTCTGCACCTGTCAGCCTCATTTCATAAAGAAGAAAAAGGTCTCGACTACAAACCTGAAGCGGATATCCCGGTAGATGTGCTGGAAGCTGCATTGTCACAGGATTTGCCCAGCGTTTTACATTTTCAAGCGCAGTATCTCGATGTTTACTATCTGAGTGACGGAGAAACGACCCACCCCGGGGCTATGCAGCTGTGGATTAAAACCAAGGAAAAAATGCCCGATGACCGCGAGGCACATAACTCGGTATTGGCTTATATATCCGATATGGGCTTATTGCATTCCACGCTCGTACCACACGGTCTGCACAATAAAGGCACACCGGGAAACCGTGGCGTAATTATGGCTTCGATCGATCACGCTATATGGTTTCACCGGCCGTTTCGTGCCGATGAATGGTTTTTTTATGATTGCCATGTGATTTCTACCGGCGGCGGTCGGGGTTTAGCGCAGGGTCGTTTGTATACCCGCGATGGAACTTTGTTCGCTTCAACCTGCCAGGAAGGCCTGCTGCGTATTCCACGTCAAAAGTAAACGTCAAACTCCATAGCGAGTGACTGTAAACGATCGTGCTTGGCTTCGAGACGGTCCCAGCAATTCCCGCCTTCTCTTTGCAGATGCCAGAGCATATCCAGCCACAAAACAGCGCACTGGGCGATTGAGCATATTGGCTGCCAGGCCTGATGGGCTAAGTACCCATCATACTGACCGATGAAACGGTCAATCCCTGCCTGATCCAAGCCATGGTAGACAATGACTGAAGCCAGATCCCACCAGGGGTTATTTGGCTGTGCAAATTCCCAGTCGATAAATACGCAGCGCTCAGCGTCCAACAGGCAGTTTTCACTTACCAGATCATTGTGACAGAAGACCGGCGGAGTGCTGTCGTCCACAAAGCGCTGCAGTAACGGACGCAGCGATTCATGCAGCTTCGCTGCCTGTAGATCAGGTTCCTGCAAGTAACTATCGCAATGCTGCAGTAAGTCAAAACGTCCAGAGGCATAATCATCGGGTACTGGCTGCGTGTGCAGATATCGTAAGCTAGCGGCGATAGCGCGGGTATCACCGGGCGCGGGCCGTTTGGTCAAATACTGCATTACTGCGTAGCTGGAGTCTGCGGCCGCAAATACAATTTCCGGGGCGAGTTGTAATTTTGCCGCCCACTGCTGGGTTGCGATGGCCTGGTTAGCGGGCTGTGCGAACAACTTAATAACCCAAGGTTGCCCCGCAGCACTGATCAGCCACGCTTGATTGTTGAGGCCATCATGAAACGGCCGCACCACATCTGGTTTTGCCGACAGCGGCCATGACGCCCAATCCATTAACGCGTTTTGTAGTTCTTCAGGAAGTTGCATGCATATGGTGTTGGCGCCAATTCATATAGCCGAACACAGCAATGATTGTGTAAGCGAGGAAAAGCAGCGCATATAAAAATAATCCGCGCTCCAGGTACAACCAGATTGAAACTGTATCGATGACAATCCAGTAGAGCCAGTTCTCCAGTATTTTACGCGCCACCATCCACGTCGTCAGCACGGCAGACCAGGTGGTGAAGGAGTCGGCATAGGGCAAAGCAGCCTCAGTAGAGGCGCTCAACGTTGCGCCGCTTAAAAGTGTCATCAGCATGATTCCTGCTATCGCCAACAGGTGATGTTTTTTATTCCATGAGCTGATCTGCAGCTTTGCGTCGTCACGGCCCCCGTATTGCCAATGCCACCAGCCATACATTGCCATTATTAGATAATAGACGTTAAGGGCGGACTCCATGAACAGGTTCACATCCCAAAAAACAAAGATAGCTGTAGCGGTACCGATCAGGGCAGCGGGCCAGCACCAGATATTTTCCCGCGCAGCAAGAATTATATAGGCCAGACCGGCCAGCACCGAGATGAATTCAAGCTTAGAGGTGGCCTGCCAGGCTTCGCTGACAGCCAGCAGGATGTCAGTCATAACCCTTCAGTTCGCGAGCATCTCCCTGCAGGTATTTGCAGACGAACACTATCTTGCCGTATTTCTCCATTGAGTGCAGCATGGCCCGGTCAATCAATTGCGTAACCGCCGCATATTCTCCAAACACCCGCGTGCTCATATTGGAGCTACGAACTTCGATCTCGCCTTTATCGGCATTGAGCTCTGATAAAAAATCCTTGATCTTAATTTTGTAGTCTTCCTGCAACGGGTACATGCTTATTTCAACGGATAATTTCATGACTAAAACTCCATGCTGGCTTTAATCCCCAGTACACGGGGAGCAGCGAACTGGTTATAGGGTTCAATCTGGTAAAACTTGCGCGGGTCATTACCAAAGCTGCCAAACCCGCGTGTAGCGATCAATTCATTATTAATATTCTTACCGTATACTGCCACTTGCCAGTTGTCCCGCTCATAGGCCAGTTCCACATTAAACAATTGGTAGGCTTCGGATTTTGTGTCATGGCGTTCGGAGAAGAAAAACTCGTCCTTACCCTCGACTGAGCCGCTGAGCCGCCAATTCTGCGCCAGTACATAATCCATACC
>JAHHOC010000299.1 GCA_018677115.1 Arenicella sp.
GAGACGGCCTGCTGTTTCATCAGCATCGACGGCATAGGGTCTCTACCCAAGTGTGCATACAGCGGTGCCAGTAGCCCGAAGTCGCCGATCGACGGCCGCCAGCCGAACAGATATGGCACCTGCTGGAAATGTCGGTTGAGCGCTCGCAGCAGCTCTAGATATAAATTCTCGATAAGCTTATGATTTTCCGGCACCACGCCCCATAAGCCGGCAACGGTTTGCATCTTGCCCATCATATAGCGAGTTTTTTCCTCGCGCGTGTCACTCAGGCGCTGGCTATACAGAAAGTGATATTCAATGAACGCTTCGTTTTGTTGGAGATAATTCCAGCGGTAGTGCATGGCCGGCCGCAGCAGTCCTTCCGCACCTATAACGTCAAACAGGCTACTCAGGATGCGCTGCTTTATCCCTTGCGGGTGGAAGCTGTAATTATTTTTTTGTTCAAAATAATCAATGATCATCGCGCCATCGCGGATCACCTCGCCCTGCGGTGTAACCAAAACCGGCACCGTAGGCAGCCCCGCCTTGGGTAACACCACGGCTTTAAAGGATTCGTGGCCGGTGGAGAATTCCTTGAAGGGAATCCCCGCCTTAATCAGATAAGAGCGGGCCCGACCGGAGTAGAGCGAGTGCGCGATAGCGTAGAGCTTATGTGGTGTAGTCATTCAGTGTTGGCATTGTGGTAAAAACTGCTGGGACGTATCGGGCAGCGTTACAGACCGTCGCGAACCTTGATAATATCGTCCGATCCGGACGGTAATGAGAACATCACTCCATCTTCGCCCACGGTGTAGTTTGGAAACACCTCATCGGCTCCGTCCAGGAACAGGCTCTCTTGCCCCGGAATCACCAGGGGCGGCTCGATATGGTAATACAGCAAATGACCAACGCCAGCATCTTTGGCAATTTGCGCGGCTTCCAGCGGTGAGGTGTGGTAGTCAAGAATATCGATAGTCACCTTGTCGAGTATTTTGTTGCCCAGCTTGTTTGCCGCTGCATTCATCTGCATCACCAGATTGGGCGCCAGCGCTTCATGCACCAGCAGGTCGATGCCCTCAGCAAAGTTTTTCAAATTATCCAGCGCCACGGTATCGCCGCTGATCAGTAGCGACCGGCCCTTATAGCTGAACCGATAGCCCACGGCGGGCACTACCGGTGCGTGGTCAACCGCCAGTGCCTCAATCTTCAGGCCAGCTTCATCAATCAGGGTTTCCAGTTTACCAATAGCTGGAGTCGGGAATTCCCTGGCACGCATGCCCCAGCCACTTTGCGGGGCCACCGTATCGCCATGATGCTTATGTCGATAGCCTTTATCGAAGGCATAGGCCGAATTGAATCCATTCACTACCTGTTGCAGACCGGTGGGGCCGTAGACCGGCAGCGGCGCAGTATTTGCAGCACCGACCCAACGAATCGTCGCCACTTCACCGAGGCCATCAATATGGTCAGAGTGATAGTGGGTCAGCAAAACTGCCTCTATACGTCCGGCTTGCATGCCCATACGCCCCAGGTTACGCAAGCCGTCTGTGCCGGCATCGACAACGAACATACGCTGGCCGGCTATCACCACCACGCAAGGGCCAGAGGCTTTCGGGGCAGGAAGCGGGCCGCCCGCACCACACAACGCCAGGTGCAGACCATCGTCGAGCTCCGCAACGAGGTCAGTGCCAAAGCGGGATTCCATCGCCCGGCCTATTACTGTGCTGAGGATTCTGTCTTTCTGTATGAACAGCAGAACCAGCAATAGCAGTAAGGCGATAACAAAAATAGTTTTTTTATTCATATCTGATACATACCGTATTATTTCCAGGCATAAACTTTGTCATTAAAGTAAAGGCCAGCAAGATGGCCCGAGGCTGCACTTCAACTTTCAGCCTGCAAAGCCTTCTGGATTTCAGCGGCAACCACCCACAATCGATCCTGCCCCCACAGCGCCAGCAGCGTTTTCCCGCCTGCATCAATCAGGCGAAAACTGGGCACACCCCACAGCCCGTGTTCATACATCGCCAGCCGATTGCGCTCCAGTTGTTCCTGCCAATCCGGATTACCAACCAGCTTTTCAGCCTGTGCCCAGTCCAGGCCAGCACGCGTGACTACTTGATTCAGTCCCTTGTCGTTATTGGTGTTTATCGCCTCGGTCCAGGCGCAGCGCAGAAATGTAGAGATAAACTCCACACCCTTGCCCTGCTCACACGCCCACGCGTAGAGCGAATAGGCGCGCCGTGTCGGTTCGCCGATGGGGTCATAGCATGGCCCGAACGGCACACCCGCTGCGCGTGCTTCGCGTCCGGTATCAAACAAAATATACCTGCCCTTCTCCATCGTTGCCGGCACTCCCCGCATGACCATGGGCAACACCGGGCGCACTTTTAATTCAACACCGGTTTCTTCAGCCAGCCTGACGGCCCGATCAAAGGCAATCGCGGTGTAGGGACTGCGCAGCGATGGAAATATCTCCAGCGTAAGTTGACCCTGATCTTTTAACGGCCCGCTGACAACCTCCATGCTGGGTGCCAATGGTGGCTGCCCCGAAGATTTATCCAGGCCCAACTCTGCCAACCGCCGCTCGAGATGGTAAAACCGGTCAATGCCCCAATACCACTCATCCCCATAAAAAAACATCGCACCTGAATAATGCTTAAGCTGTTTGCGGCGGGCATTGCCCCTGTGTAATGCAGCATTTGTGTTGGCCTCATCAGCACCGCCGAGCCGCTGTGCAAATTCGACCAGCGCAGCTTCGTCCTGCTGCCACATCGCGCTGTTAATAACGGCAGCATGTTCAATGAAATCCTCATTACTCAAACCTGCAAGAATAGCAGTGGTTTGCGCCACCAGTTCCGCAGGCGCCACGCCATTGTCGCCGGGCGGCTGCAGATCATAATATGGCGCGATGATGCGGGCGTCGTAACACGAAAGCTTTGACAGCAATTCCGGCTCCGGCAGGTTGTCGCCGGCGGATTCGCTCACCAGATAACAATGCAGTTCTACCCTGTACCGCTCGCTGAACTCTTTCAACAACTGCACAGCCAGGTGGCTGTAACCATCATCAACCTGGTGAAAATATTCAACAGTGTGTGGCAAGCTTAGCTTTACGCGTTTCCGTTCGGCCATGTTACGCGCACCGATCTGGGCGTGCTCGCTCGCCATGCGCGACATCATCTTGGAGGTTATCCAGCGG
>JAHHOC010000302.1 GCA_018677115.1 Arenicella sp.
ACCGACGGCAAACAGCCCCTGCTCACCTGTGACGTCTGGGAGCATGCCTATTATATCGACTACCGCAATGCACGCCCCAGGTACATCGAGGCATTCTGGAATATAGTTAACTGGGACTTCGTGGCACAAAATTTTTCCAACTGAGCCGGAAACATAGTTAATAGTCAGGATCACAGGTAAAAACAGCATTGAGTGCGGGCCATGAGTGTCCGCACTCTCACCTGTTTCTGATACCACGGTTGGCGACATCAGTATATTGACAAAGTAATTGCACAGATAACTGGCGAAAGACGCCAATTAAAGATTTCACAATAACCGTGGCCTGCCCCTGTAGTTACAGAAACCGTGTACTTTCCCCTATCGTTCGCCATCATTATTTCTTATTTCAATCGACACTTTCCCTTTTGGTCCCCTCATAGTATTCGTGCTTCACCCAGTCTACTTCCATGACCCAGTCAGCACTCATCGGGGAATCATTGATCTTGGCAAAATTCAATACCGCAAACATCGGCTCGGGGAATTGATCACCCTGTCCGGGTCCGCGATATACTTCGAACCCGTCCAGGCGGAATATCAGGTCATTTTCAGCCCACTCAACGGAGTATTCGTGATATTGATCCAGGGTGGTTTGCTGCACCAGCATCAGGGCCTGCCAATCACCACCGCCACAGTAACCAAGGTTCTTGATTGCCCGGGCAGCATAATGGTCTGCCCCTCCATCAGAGTGATGCTCAAAGATATCTATTTCTCCGGAACCCGTCATCGGCCAGCATATGGTTTCGTCCGGTTCCTGTACTGGTGGTTCGTTATTACGCGCGCCCAGTAACCACCATGCAGGGAACATACCTGGCTGACCACTATTCTCCACCTTTAGCCGCGCTGTCCACTTGCCCTTGACGAACTCCTTCCGGTTCTTGGAAGCGATGCGACCAGCCACGTATTGAGTGTCCGGATGTTTATTGCCGAACTTGTCAAAATTGTCACAGGGACGCTTCTCTCCAAGATCAATAACACGTAACTTCAGCGTGCCATCGCTTACCTCCCGGGTATTAAACAAATTATCCCGCACATAACATTGGTCTTCATTGTTCACCCAGAGTATCTGATCCTGCCAGTTGTCGGTATCGAAGCTGTCGAAATCATCGAAGAAGTCGACCCGCCAACCGCCGGTGACATGCTGTTTGCCCTCCATCCCCTCGTTTGTGGCGAATTGTGAACATGCGGAGATTAGAAATACCATCATGATCAGGAAGGAAACAGGTTTCATGTCATCACCATTAAATTGTGTAGATCGTTATGGGTATTCAATGTCAGTATACCTATTTACTTGAACCCAGGTAAAAAGGGATCGGAGTCACGGCTGCCCCACTTATGAACAACACAAATGTATTTTGCGCTGGTATTACCGTGATTTCCAGAACCGAAACGGCCAATAGACATGAAATAACAGAAAAATAATTCGCGTCATTCCCGCGAAAGCAGGAATGACGCGTATGTGAGACAGCAATGGATCAGAGTGATTTAATTTTGATCAATTATTCAGAATCTTACATGAATCAAACCATGTAATTGATATGCTTTACTGTAGTTAAACATCAAAAGCCATATAACAGAGGCAGCATGGCGGTCAGCACCAGCCACATCAACAATGTCAGTGGCACGCCTGCTTTTACAAAATCCCAGAAACGGTAGTTGCCGGCATTCATCACCAGTAGATTGGTCTGATATGCCATCGGTGTAGCAAAGCTCATGTTCGCGCCAAACAATACCGCGAGCACGAAAGCCTCTGCACTTAAACCCAGTTGTGTGGCAATACTGACGGCTATTGGCGTTCCAATCACCGCTGCCGCATTGTTTGAAACCACATTGGTAAGGATTGCCATTAATAACATCAGCCCGCTTAATACGAAAGTCGCGGACCATCCGTTGGTCAAATCTACGTAACGCTGCGCAAGAAAATCGGCGCCCCCGGTTTGTAATAATGCATTACCCATCGCAAGACTGGTCACAATAATCAAAATCACCGGAGCGCTCAATGCGCGCCTGACATCACGCCAGCGCAAACAACCGGAAATGAGCATCACCAACACCCCGGCAAGGGCGCTGATTTCTATCGGCAGCATACCGCTGGCGGCAGTGAAAATGATAAACAACATGATCGCCAATGCCATGGGGGCTTTGCTGGTGCGATGCAGATCTGTGCTGGCATCCAGCACCAGTATATTGCGGCTCGCTTTCAATCGCTTGATACTGTCCCTGGAACCCTGTACCAGTATTACATCGCCGGATTTCAACTTGACATCCTCTGCATGTGAGCTGCCTGGTAGATTTCGCCATCGATTAGCTCGGTGCAGGGCAAGCACGAGCAACTGATAACGATCACTGAAACGCGCTTCTTTGAGCGTTCTGCCATCCAGCGTTGAACCGGGAATCACCACCACTTCAGCTATCTGCTGGTTGTTATCTTTCAGTGGGTTATCATCATCAACCGGTTCATCGCGTGCAAATAAATGCGCACCGATCAGTGATTCAAATTCTTTAAGATTATCCGGAGTATCACGGGCGATAATGCGATCACCCGCACGGATGATTATATCCGGCAACGGTAGCAGCCTGGCGCCCTCGCCGCCTCTCCGGACCTCCTCGGCTCCAAGTAGCCCATCAGTTTTAGCAATGATTTTCGACAACGGAACACCATCCGCAAAACCACCTTCCGCTATGCGTAACTGGGCACTGAATATACGCGCAGAAGTCGAAAGCATCAGAGGCTCACGCCGCGGCATAATGCGCGGTACTACAAGCCATAAATAAACAATACCGACACTGCCTGCAATTGCGGCCGGAACAAAAAAATCAAACATATTGAATTGCCTTACACCAAGTTCGGCGGCGAATGTTACGACCAGAAGATTAGTTGATGTACCAATAGTCGTCGCCATACCCCCCATCAGCGTGGCAAAACCCATCGGCATCAGTA
>JAHHOC010000348.1 GCA_018677115.1 Arenicella sp.
GTGCTCACGAACTGGTCAGAGGCAAAGTTCATCTCGGCGACATGCGCGAGGTTCGCATTGATGATTTGCTGGGTCGGGACCCGGTAAAGCTTGACTGGCATCGTATTAAACACAGCCTGTGCGATAAAACTGTTTTGGTGACTGGCGCGGGCGGATCAATCGGTTCTGAACTTTGCCGTCAGCTGGCGGCGGTATGCTCAGCGCACCTGGTATTGTTTGATCAGAGCGAATACAGCTTGTACCGAATTGAAGAGGAGTTGCGTGAGCGATTCCCGAATCTGCAACTCACCACAGTGCTGGGTGATATTTGTGATTCGCCGGCGATGAATTTTGTATTCAAGGAATACCATCCGACCACTATTTTTCACGCTGCGGCCTATAAGCATGTTCCGCTGCTGGAGGGCCAGGTACGCGAAGTAATCAAAAATAATGCCATTGGTACACAGATTGTGGCTGATTTAGCACACCACTACGGAGTCGAGAGGTTTGTGCTGATTTCCACTGACAAGGCGGTTAACCCGAGCAGCCTGATGGGTGCCTGTAAACGTGTTGCAGAGATATATTGTCAGCAGCTCGCCTCGCGCAGCAATACCAAGTTTATAACAGTCCGTTTTGGTAATGTGTTGGGTTCTGCCGGTAGCGTTGTACCCAAATTTCAGAAACAAATAAAAGCCGGTGGTCCGGTAACTGTGACGCATAAGGATATGACCCGGTACTTTATGACCATTACCGAAGCAACTCAATTGATTCTCGAGGCCAGCGCGATGGGGGAAGACGGCCGTATTTACGTATTGGATATGGGACAACCGGTGCTGATATCTGAATTGGCAGAGCAATTAATTCGCTTATCCGGCAAAGAACCCGGTAAGGATATTAAAATCAGCTATACCGGTTTACGTGCCGGTGAAAAACTGCATGAAGAACTGTTTCATAATGACGAGAGCATAACCAGTACTGACTATGAGAAAATTCATCTCGCTGCGACTCGCTGTGTGGATGCTTCCATAGTCAACGAGGTGTACGCAAAAATGATCGAAAAACTGGATAGCTATGACAGCAGTTTATCTGATTGTATAAAAGTACTGGTTCCTGAATATCATGTGGTTGATGCATTCGAAGGAAAGAAATCGGCCTGATTGGTTGGCTGCGGAATGTGATGGCCAGTATGCCAAAACCTAACGGTTACCCGGTCCAGTAAAGTACAGGGAATTAATGACTGATTCACAGATGCGGGTACTGGTTACAGGTGCCACCGGCTTTACTGGCGGCGCGCTGGTACGCAAGCTGGTGGCGCAAGGATATGAAGTAGTTGCCCTGGTTCGGCGTTCGGCTGACAGCACCAGTCTGGGCAAGCTTGGTGTAGAGCTTGTTTACGGCGATATCAGCGAATCTGAGCCGGTATCGAAGGCGGCGCAGGGAGCAGACATTATCTATCACCTTGCCGCTGTGTATCGCACTGCCGGGCACAGCGACGACTACTACCATGCGGTTAATGTGGGAGGAGTGCAGAACATAATCGATGCGGCACTTCGACATCAGGTTGGTCGCACCGTGCATTGTTCAACGATCGGTGTGCATGGTGATGTAAAGGAGATTCCTTCAAATGAGGAGTCGCCGCTGAATCCCGGTGATATTTATCAGCGCACAAAATTGGCGGGGGAACAACTGTTTGCAGATGCGATGCACGCGGGGTTGCCAGGCGCTATTTTTCGACCGGGCGCTATATATGGGCCTGGCGATATGCGCCTGTTGAAAATGTTCAAGCAGATCAAACGCGGTTTTTTTCCGCTGTTTGGTGGTGGGGAAAATCTGTATCACTTGTCATACATTGATGATTTAACTGACGGCATAATTTTATGCGGCGAGCATCCGCAGGCGCTGGGAGAGTGTTTTATTCTCTGCTCGGACGAATACGGCAGCTTGAAAGAATTAAGTCATATCATTGCTGATGCCCTGCAGGTCAAACGGCCGTCATTTGCGCCACCAATCGGCCCCCTGATGCTGGCTGCAAAATTGTGTGAAGCTATCTGCAAACCGTTGGGAATCGATC
>JAHHOC010000356.1 GCA_018677115.1 Arenicella sp.
CCCTGGCATCAACCGTGGCCGCCAGTGGAAGTGCAACAACACCAACCGCAACGTTGGTCACGAGCCGAATAAAGCTTCTACGTTTCATATTTTTCTCTTTCGTGTTCATTGCGCTAGTGGCTCCGTGACAAAGTTGACTTTCATTGCACCCTCAGGGGCCTTGAATTCAAATAATCCGGGGCTGAATTCCTGGTCGGTTTTCCAGTGCAGGTTGGCGACAAAACGGGGACTACCGCCTTCCCATTTCGAAGTGATCATAATTTTCAACGGTAGCGGCTGGTCACCCTCCTCGACCCACAACTGAATATCAGTCTCGGGCCCGCGTATGGCGATCTGATGGCAGTCTTTTCCAGCAACCCGGCTCTTGTCAGTCAGGTACAGAATGGATTCATCTGAACTGATCAAATGAATGGACGCATCTTGGTAGAGCAGATCCATCAATGGAGCCTCCACACCGAACTCCTCAAGTGCAAATGCCATGGCGGCGTCAATCTCATTTGGAACGGTGGCTTGGGCAAATAACATTTTTGCTGAACTGAACACCGTCAACAAACCCTCATGAAAATAGAGACCCTTATTCGATTCACCATCAAATCTGTTGATGAGCATTGATCCGGGGCGGTTGATCGATACTTCGACTTCTTCAGAGTTTGAAACCATCAATCCTGCACCTAGCCTGGCATCTGTATAAGCAACACCCTCTATCACAACTTGATCGAGCGTTGTCTTATACGCAGCCATACGCTGCAACACTTCAATGGCTTTTGCGTCCTGCCGGGGACCGTCAGCCTGCGCTACCGTTGCGCTGAATAACAGTGCGAGTACGGTAACTGCAATGGGTAATTTCGATCTGCTAATCAATTTGAACTCCTTGACTCTAAGTGGTTAATCGCATTTCCATAAGTATCTGAAATAAAGTATTCATTGGTTCATTCTGCCCTGCGACTCTGACGTTAGAGCCTCAGAACAAGTGTCCATATCACCAGGAAAAGATAAATCAGGGGTGCTAGCCAACGCGCGTTCCGATCAATCAGGCGCGCTTTGTCGAGTTGATTGTTGGTCGACAAATGAGCTGTGTAGACAACCTCAATCATCGCAAGAAAGACCAAAATGGTTGAAGCGAACACAAACATATCCAGGCTGGTCAGAAAGGGCAGTTTTGGAAGCATCTCCGCCAATGCGAAGCGGTAAGCGATCACTGTGAGCATCGCGGTGACTGCAACACTCACTTGGGAGGAAATCAGGCTGGGATCTATCCAGAATACCAGCCAGGACATTATTACTATCAATATCAGTGGCATGATGGCTTTGAATTTGAAGTAAGTGGTGTCACGCTGGATGTCCAATGAAAAGACCACGCCGGGCAAAATCGGCGACTCATTGTCCAGGCTGAAATTCCCGGCAGTAAAATCCCACCGTAAGATGTCCCAGTCAGAAATCGACATTTTGGATGAGATACCGGAATCCGAAGAGGGTTTCAGATTGATGTTCTGAGATCCAAAGCCGATGTTAACCAGGCTGATTTCCAGGCGTTGAGAATCAAATGGAAATTCGCGCAGCTCAAATCGCTGTGAAAAACTCCCCCTGACCCGCTGACGATAGACGACCTCCCCATCTGGATATAGTTCTGCAAACTCCGGGAAAGTTTTCACCAACTGACGCTGATTTAGAATCTGGATTCGCGGGTGCCATATGTCTTGCAGATGCTTGTTAATGGCATCAACACCAGCATGCCTGAGCCCAGGATCATGCCATCGATATACCAATGCGAGGTTTGCAACAAAGCTCTGAGTCACACTGTCAATGCTCTCTAAGTCAATGAGATAGGCGCTAATTTCAACATCACGAGACTCGGGCGCAGACACCTGCGCCGCCAGACTTTCTGAGAAGCTTGCAAATAACAGCCAGGCTAATGCAATTGCTTTCATGATCATCCCTATGACCTGTTCGAATTAGCAAACGGGTAACCTGCCTAAAGGTCCGGCTCAGCGTTCGGATCAAACGGCAGTTGATCCAGGTGCTCAATGTATTCCAATGGATCGAAAGGCAAATCTTTCATATTTGCCGGCGGGACAGCATTCGCCCTGGTCTCAGGACGGGCGTTGCTGATGCCGGTGTAGGAAACCCCATACCCCGCCGACCGATTGGGGTATCTCTTCTGCCACAGTTCATGACGAGCACGCATGCGCATGAACGGTTCCTTGAAGTGCATCATGTTAACCAGTAAAGGCGTTTGTTCTCGTGGGTCGTTGTATAGATCAAAGTAGGCAGCGGCAATGCCAGTGGCGGCCCCCGGATCGCTTGATATCCAGTGCTTTTTGAAATGACGCTTGACTGTGGCGCCCAAGTTCGGGCCGGCGTAAATAAACACATAATCCCGGCGACCATGAGTGTCACCATTCA
>JAHHOC010000359.1 GCA_018677115.1 Arenicella sp.
CATTATTTCCTCGAGGTGAGCAATTTCTTGCTGGTGGGAGTATAAGTCTGCGACTTCAACGCTGTACGGAACATGACCAACCACGCGCATGCCGTTTGAATCAGCGGTCCTGGTAATTGCCCGGTAGGTTTGCTTGTTAACCTGGCTGTAAATCTTAACCGCATCATAGCCCTGCTGTTGCAACTTCTTCACTGCTTGCTCGCCTTCACTTGCGGTGCTGAGATTAAGAAAGCCCTGTGACCACACCATAAACAGCCCTTCAACAGTTGCAAAGCTGCCAATGCGTGGCGAGGCAATATACATATCCGGTCCGATCCGACCTGCGCCCAGCTCTTTCCTCCAGGCCAGGTGATCGGGTTCTCCGATCATTTCCCGGATTTGGGTGACACCATTGGCGACATATAACAGCAGGTCATTGGGGCTTTTGAACAGATGCACATGTGAATCTATAAGACCGGGTATCAGGTACTTCTCCGCCCCATCTATCTGTCGCAGCTGATCCGACGGGGATGGCTGGCGGCCGATGGACTTGATCAAACCATTTTCAACAATAACCGTCTGCGCTGGAATGAAACGGCCTGAATCTGCGGAGAGAACATTCACATTATTAATGGCCAGCGGCCCCTGCAGGGGGCTAAATTGCGAGCTGTCTACCTGCTGTGTCAGCCCGCCGTACATTCTCACCAGATCACGATTGGCCAGTACCGCAAAACCTGCAGTGGCAACGAACAACACCAACACCAGATACATTAACCGCTTCTTCCACTTCATTCTGTGGTTCTCCTCATTAAGACACACCGCGCTGAACCGACAACAGGATTACTCGCTTGTGGCCAGCTACTGCGACTTTGACGCCACCGCTATTATTTCATCAACAATGATCGGCAGGTTGGCGTCATCAATATAATGTCCCATGCCTTCCAGCATGACAAATTTAGCGCCATCGATTAGTTCGGCGGTATGCTCTCCGTGCTGGTAGGGAATCAGCGTATCCTCCCTGCCGTGCAGCACCACGGATGGTTGGCGGATTGTCTTGAGCAATTCCACCCTGTCACCTGAATCCATAATTGCCCACAACTGGCGGGCCCGCCCCGGCCCGTAATTTGAACGGTCATGACTCCGCGCCAGCTTTGCGTGCAATACTTCGCGTTTCATTGTGCCCACGCTGCCGCCGAACCGGCTTACCAGATCTACAGTGCCGTCAATAATCTCTTCCCGGTTGTTTCCTTGCCGCGAGAAATCCAGATCAACACTGCCCTGCGGGAGATGGACTGCGCTGCTGGTCGACATGATCGAGGTCAGTGAAGCCACTCGGTGCGGATATTTTGCTGCCATAATCTGCGCGATCATCCCGCCCATAGACACGCCCACCACGTGCACTTTTTGTATATTCAGGTACTCAACCAAGGCAACCGAATCAGCCGCCATATCATCCAGCTTGTACGGTGCGCCCAGGGAAAGGCCGAGTTTGTAGCGGATGCCGGTGATTAACCCCGGCGTGGGCAGCTCATGGAGCTTTTCAGACCAGCCTACATCGCGGTTATCAAAGCGGATCACGCGATAGCCCGCGTCTACCAGGCCATGCACTATCTCATCGTTCCAGGTAATGAGTTGCGCAGCCAGGCCCATTATCAGCAGAACCGTGCCATTTCGGGCTTCACCAAAATCCTGGTAGGCAATGCTTAGCCCGTTAACGTGAGCGCTGTAGGTTGGGTATTCAACATGACGGCTGTCGCTCTTGAATGCAGCGGCGGGGTGGCTGACCGCAAACACAATAAACATCAGCACTAATAATTTACGCATAACAATTCCCACAAATGGTTGCATTGAATCGAACTGATTGTAGAGGCCTTAGTGTACTCAAATTGTGACATCGAACCGGCCTTGTTCGCCGCGGCGACCTGTGCGCCGGCCTGCCATTGCCCGGATTCGCTAGCTGACTTTCACTACCAGTTTGCCGAAGTTAGCCCCGCGGAACAGGCCAAGAAAAGCTTCCGGCGCATTGTCGAGGCCATTAACGACGTCTTCTTTGTATTTCATTTGACCGGACGCCAGCAGGGCACCAATCTCCTCCACCATATCGGGAATCCGGTGTAGATAATTGCTGACGATAAACCCCTGCATACGGATACTGCGCCTAAGTATCAAGCCCTGCAGCATAACCATGCGATCCGGCCCCGGTGGTAAAGATGTATCGTTGTAATGAGCGATCAGCCCGCATACCGGAACACGGGCATGGTTGTTCAGCAGCGGCATTACCGCTTCCCAAGAACTGCCGCCGACATTTTCAAAATAGACATCAATGCCTTTGGGGCATTGGTCTTTCAGTTGTGCGGCCATATCATCATCGTAATGACTCACACAGGCGTCATATCCCAGTTCCTTGACCGCGTAGTCGCATTTTTCTCGGGCGCCGGCTATGCCCACCACCCGGCAACCTCTACTCTTCGCCAATTGACCGACCACCGAACCGACTGCACCGGTGGACGCGGCGAGTACCACCGTTTCGCCCGCTTTGGGCTCACCAATATCCATCAGCCCGACATAAGCAGTGAGCCCCGGCATACCGAGAACCCCTAACGCATACGATGGTTTGCTGATCCTTGGATCAAGCTTGCGGACGCCCTCGGTAGAGCTGACCTGGTAACTCTGCCAACCGGAAAAGGCGGTAACCAGATCGCCTTTTTGAAACGCACTATTGCGGGTTTCAATCACCTCACTGACGGTGCCACCCACCATCACATCATTTAACTCCACCCTTGCGGCATAACTCTGGCCCGCATTCATGCGGCCGCGCATATAAGGGTCAAGGGATAGATACCTGGTTTGAAGCAACACCTGTCCATCACCAACAGTCGGAACTGGCACCTCTTCAATCCTGAAATTATCAACCGTGGGTTTACCGGTTGGACGCGAGGCCAGTACGATGCGTTTATTCATTCTCGCTGAGGCAATCGCCGATGGAGAAACAGCCATCGCGCCTAAAGCGCCGATCGCGGCCAGATTAAATGTACGTCTGTTGATGGGCATTGCTGACTCCGTTATTTATTGATCTTTGCGCGACAGTATACTTATTAAACAAGCCGGCACCGAGCTCCGATCCACCTCTTACCAATGCCCGCCGCGCATCACAGTTGAGAATAACTTGCGCGCAATCTGCATTTTGGTGGTGGGCATATTGGCTCGCTCCGCCTCCGCTTCTTCTTCGCTCAGTCCGCGTGCTGCCGCGGAATCCGGAAACAGGTGATACGCCTGTGCCAGCAGGGCCTCGGTGAAATTAGGTGTGGTAGCTTGCGCCACTGCGCCGGCAATTCCCAGGCTGGTCGACACACGTTTTGGTTTGCTCAGAATGGCCTTCATGATCAAATCCCTGGCCTGTTCCGGCGACAGTGTGGGGAATGCCTTATACAAACTGGTGGGGGCGATCATCGGTGTGCGCACCAATGGCATATGAATGGTGGTGAAATGTATATGCTGCTCAGCGAATTCGGGGGCGGCGCACTGGCTGAACGCATCCAACGCCGCCTTTGAAGCGACGTAAGCGGAAAACCTGGGCGGGCTGGTAAGCACTCCGATCGAAGATATATTAATGATATGACCCTTCTTCTGTTCCTCCATCGCAGGTAAAAAGCCGGTAATCAGGCGCAGTGCACCAAAATAGTTGAGCTGCATGGTGCGCTCATAATCATGAAAACGGTCATAGCTGTAACGCACTGAACGGCGTATCGAGCGTCCTGCATTGTTAATTAACACATCCACGCGGCCGTGGTTCTTAAGCACGGTTTTTACCAGCTTATCGCATTCGTCAAGGTCAGACACGTCACAGGAATAGGCAAATGCATTGCCGGTATGGTCGGCTACTTCAGCCATTGTTTCGTCCAACTTGTCAACGCTACGGGCGACCAGCACCACATCGGCTCCACTTTCAGCCAGGCGCACCGCACACTCTTTGCCAATGCCTGACGTTGCGCCCGTGACAACAATCACCTCGCCCATGACCTCGCGTCGCAGAGACGACACGCTTGGCCTGCCAACCACTTTATCAAAGATACTGTTCATTTCATCCATTACGGATGCACCATCGGCATGCATAAAATGTAACCAGTAATCCCAGAGCACATTTGCATAGGACTCAAACGGCGGGCACTCGATGCCCCCCTCGGCCAATATTTGGGTAGTTTCCTCGCTGTCATAAAG
>JAHHOC010000362.1 GCA_018677115.1 Arenicella sp.
CCATCCACCCGGTCACCGTGGTGCCCAGGTTGGCACCCAGAACGACCCCGATGCCGTTGTACAGCGGCATTATTCCCGCACTTACAAATGCCAGCGCAACCAGTGACACCATGGAACTGCTCTGCAATATCGCCGTGACGAATATGCCGGATCCGACACTGCTGACTGGATGATTGGTTCGCTCTGCAATCCACCGCTTCAGCTTGTCACCACTGGCAATCTGAATGCCGTTCTCCAGCCTTTGCATGGCATAAAGAAAGATGGCAAGACCGAAACCCAGGGTAAGTAATGTCACTCTTCTTGTCTCTCTGATTGACCAGCGGCACGGGTAATCGCCCAGCGGGTATAAATTGGGCCGATAATCTCAAAGAATACCGTTGAACTGATGACCAGGGTTAGCAATGTCTGCTGATATTTCGGAAAGTGTGTCGATGCGACCAGTGCCATGCCGATGGACACTCCGGCTTGTGGCAGCAGGGCGAAGCGCATCCAATGAGATGTACTTTGATCCGCCTGGCCCAGACATGCACCCAGCCAGGCACCAAAGTATTTCCCGAGGCTGCGCAAAACGATGTACAGGGCACCGAGGTAGCCTATAGCTTTCAGCGCATGTAACTCCAGAGATGCGCCGGCGACAACAAAAAACACAATCAGGAACAGCGATTCGATATCCTCTATTGCATGAAACGGCGACTCATGGTGTTTGGCTAGATTAACCACCACAGAACCGAGCACAATGCAGGCGATCAGGTAGGAAACCTCCAGCCACAGCGCCATACCTCCACACAAGGCGACCACGCCAACTGCTTCCAATAGCATTGGCTGACCTTCGCGAATACGACCGGTGAGAAAGGCAGCCGGTATCCCGAGCAGTACTCCCAGACCTATTGCGCCGACCACTTCACGTAACGACTGAAACAGAAAGGCAAAGTCGGTTACCGCACTACCAGCATTAGCCACCACCGCCATTGCCAAGGCAAATAGTAATAGTGCCCAAACATCATCCAGCGCGACTATTGATAACAAGGAATCAGTGAAGCGGTTATCGATACCGGATTCGCTGACTACATCCACCACGGCCGCTGGGGCGGTGGCGGCCGCAATGGTGCCGAGCAGCAGCGAAATTTCAAAACCGACACCCATAGACAACAACCCAAAACACACGACAAGCGCGGTGACAACTGCTGTCGTGACCGATATCCACACAACTTGCTTTGCGGAACGGGTAAAAGTCTCCTTGTTAAGTTTACCGCCGAGCAGAAAACCAACCATCATCAGGGTGAGGTTGGCAATGACATCAAAATGCTGGCTAAAACGGCCTGATAAAATTTGCAGGCCGTGATCTCCGATGAGCACACCGAGAAGCAATAACATGGTAACCCTGGGCAAAAACGTTCTTGCCGCGACCGTCGAAGTCAATAGCCCAAGAAATAGGATCCCACCCAGGGATAAAAGAAAGATATCCAGTGCCACAGCACTCTCCTGAAACTGATCGACGACCAGTTTAGAGTCGCTCTCCCTGGCGGTTATTGATGCAAGTCAAATAGGCCTTAGTTTCTCAACAACCGGTGCAACTAACCTGCTTTGCTGACCTGTCGGCGCGTGATTCGGGCTTCCAGGGCGTGACAATGTACCAAGGACTGCAATTTTCCCACGTCCAGCACGGAGACTATCCGATTGTCGATGGCCAACACCTCATTATTCTGGAATCGTTTCAATAAACGGCTGATAGTTTCGGGTGCCAGACCGAGGTGATTGGCAATATCGCGGCGTGACATCGGCAGCTGCATTTCCAGGCTGTTATGCCCGCGGGCCTGAAAGCGGGTCAAAAGATTGTGTACGAAGCCGGCTAATTTTTGCTCGGCACTCTGGTCAAAATGCTCGATCGGGTTTACGTGGGAAGAATACAGATCACGACTGAGCAGGTTGAACAGCTGATGTTGTAGTGCAGGAATTTCGCTGCACAAATTCTGCAGCTGCCTGTAGTCCAGTTCACACAGCACTGTAGTGTCCAGGGCCTCCACGCTGAACCCGTAATGTTTTGCGTAGATAGCATCGAGGCCAAAAATTTCACCTGGCAGGTGAAAACTCTGCACATACTCGACGCCCGACTCGTCAAACCGGTAGGCCTTACACATGCCTGATTTAATTGCGTACAGTTTGTCGAATTTGTCGCCCTGGCGGACGATCTTGTCGCCAACGTGCTTGACCGCGGTGGTCTGCACAATTTCTTCCAGCTTCTGAACTTCCTGCTTGCTGAGCCCAAGCGGCAGACATAGATCGCTCATTGCACAATTTGAGCACGAGTGCGTATACATTGGTCTACTCCGGTCTGCTTAGTGGGCAAGTTCTCTACACATAAGAGCATTCTGCGCCAATTACATGGAGCTTTCAAGGAATATGGCCTGCCCATTCCCTGGGCGGCATATTTTGGTCAGTGTGACAGCAGTATCGGAATGTCGCTGTTTTTAACCATATGTCGAGTAACGCCACCAAGGATAATCTCCCGCAAGCGTGTGTGGCCATAGCCGCCAATTACCAGCAAGTCGGCGTCGTTGACCTCACAATAGTTGATCAGCACCTTTTCCGGTGTATCGAGGTGCTCATCGGTGACCTTCAAATGAAAATCATTGCTGACGTTGCGTTCTTTAAGATAGGAGGTGATTTCTGATACATCGACAACATCGTCTTCGCCTTCGTAATTAATTGACACCACATCCACCTGATCGGCAAGTTTTAACAATGGCAGCGCATCCTGAACCGCCCTGACCGCCTCACGAGATTCATCCCAGCCCAAGACAATTTTGCTGCCCAGATCTGGTTCATGCCAGCCGGTCGGTATTAACAATACCGGCTTGCCGGTCTCCAATACCAGACTGTTGATAAAACCTATATTGCTCACTCCGCGGCGCGGATCGTAAGCTGCCTGGTTAGTGATTACCAGATCGGAATAAATGACTGCACGGAGTGGGTGCGCCTCCTCATCAACCGCCAACCAGGTCGCCGAGCACTCCATCGAACCGGTGATTTCGATGAAACTCTCCTTGGCTTTATTCAACCTCTCCTGCTGGCGGGTAATCGCTTCTTCAATCAAATCTGCAGATACCGCACCAAACGGCGGGATAACCGGTGAATCCTCACCCAAGGTCACATACAGCCCGATGAGATTGGAGCCGTGCTGGTTAGCAAAGGCGGCAGCCGCCTTAATGGTATTGTCCCTGCCGTCTGATTCAGTAACACAGACTACAATATCTCTATACATATCAATCACCTCGTGATGCAAAGATTAGTTCATTGGCTGATTTTCCAATTGACCCAGATCAATATTCAGCAAAAGCCAACTGGCCAATTTTGCAATGGAATAGCAGCGGTGCACCTTATGTCGAATTCTACAAGCTCTGCCGGACACACCGGCAACGCTTTCTAATCCTAAGCTATGCCGTGATGTGCCAATTTGGTATTGCGTCGATGTACTGCAATCCTCATAATTCGCACCGATCACATCGTAACACAATACCGGACCACTATAATTGATGCGGCGTAAGCAATGTTACAGTTAGCTGAAGCTGATAATATAACGCCGCACTTGGAGTCTCGTACACAGGGGAACCCGCACTATGACTGAAAATACCAACACTGCCTCCGATGAATATGGTGCCTCAGCCGACGCCATTGAGTTTCATTATGGGACAGGCAATGATTACTTCGCGCTTTGGCTGGGCAAAACCATGGCCTATTCTTGCGCACTATGGGATGACAACAATCCGGATCAAAGCCTGGACGATGCCCAACTGGCCAAGATTCGCCACCATATAGAGCAGTCCCGGGCACCAGGCAAGAACCGAGTGTTGGATATCGGCTGTGGCTGGGGCAGCGTATTACTGCCACTGGTGGACAACTATGAGGTTAAAAATACTGTTGGCCTGACCTTGAGTGAAAGCCAGGCCAAGTGGATCAATGAGTTAGGCAATCCCCGTGTCGAGGCGCGGCTGGAAAGCTGGAAAGACCATGATCCCAGTGCGGAATATGATGCAATCATCTCCATCGGCGCCTTCGAGCATTTCGCCAAGCTCGGGTTGTCAGCCGATGAAAAAATTGAAATCTACCGTGAATTCTTCTCCCGTTGCCATGGCTGGTTAGGCTCACGTGGTTATCTGTCACTGCAAACCGTGGCCTACGGCAATTCACTAACCGAAGATTTCGACACCTTTATTGCCAAGGAAATCTTCCCGGAAACAGACACTCCCAAATTGTTTGAAATCGCGGCCGGTTGTGAGCGACTGTTTGAACCGATTCTGATAAAGAACGACCGCGATGACTATCGGCGTACTTTGCGCGCCTGGTACAGCAAGCTAAAGCAAAACCGCGAACGCTGCGTAGAACTGGAGGGTGAAGAGGAAGTGGCGCGCTTTGAGCAGTACTTGCGGCTGATGGCCTATATGTTCGAAGTGGGTGGACTCGACCTGTACCGCTTAACTTTGCGCAAGATCGATAATCCTAAAGGAATCTGAGCGGCCAGCATCAGGCGTAAAACGGCGGTTCACCCGGCGGTCGCGTCTTAAAGCGTTTATGAACCCACAGGTACTGCTCCGGACAGTCCCTGATCATCTTCTCAATGGCCTTGTTCATAGCGGCGGTATCCGTTAATTCATCGCCACTGCCGAGATCAGCTATCGGTTCTCCCAAGATCACCTCATAGCCCCGGCCCCAAGGCAACATACGACTGCTGCAGGGAATGACCACCGCGTCGAGAGTTCGCACAAATTTACCTAGCGCCGGTGTAGTCGAAGCAAGTGGATGAAAAAAGGGTACAAAGACACCCTTGCGCATCGCATCCTGGTCTGGCGAATAGGAAAACGGGTAGCCCTTCATAAGAATCCGCAACAAGGTCCGCAGCGGCTGCTTGCGCTCGAACATAATGCCTTCGGGACAGAAGCGCTGGCGGCCATTTAACGCAGCCTGGTTAAGCAGCGGGTTCTTCATGTATTGGTACATTCCTACCATCGGTCTTTCCCGTTGCAAGGCCAGGCCAGACACTTCCATGGCGATAAAGTGCGGGCTCAGCAGAATTATCTTTTTGCCTTCGCGCAATGCCCGGTCGTAGGCTTCACGATGTTTAATCTTCACCAGACGGTCGAATCGGGTCGGGCTGATCCACCAATTCATGCAGGCGGTCATGATCGACTGCCCCATATAGGCAAAGTGAGCGCGGTTTATGCGTTTCTGCTCAGAAAGAGAAAGCTCAGGAAAACAAGCCTGAATATTTAATAGCGCAATGCGTCGCCGTCTGAAGTGCGCGTAATAGATAAGGGTGCCCAGCGCATGGCCGACAATGGCGAGCACCGGCAGCGGCAAAACTGATAAGGTCCTGAGCATCCCCAATCCCAACCAGGTCGGCCAGTGGCGAGGTGCCCAATACTGCTTAAGCAGCGAACCAGGCATGGCCTCAGGCGTCTGTTCGAACCGCATTCATCGCTTGCATTATCCTTTGTGGGCTAACTTCGATTTCCTGTTGAAACTTGATTTCATTGTGTTGATACATTTTACGGCAATAAAAATGTCGTTTCTTGCCGCTGGTAGTGCGCGGTATTTCACGTGAGCGGCTGAGCAAAATCTTGTTGATTGGGAACGCTTCTTTTGGCATTTCAACCAACAGATTGTTCACCGCCGCATCATCGATCGGCGCGTGTCGTTCTACCAGCACGATAATATCGCTGGAGGGATCGTGGATATTCGATTCGAATACCGCCACGTGTTCGTGTGAAACATCCAGCAAATCAGCCAACTGTTCTTCCAAGGCGCTGACCAGGAAGTTTTCGCCATGACGGATTACCAGGTTTTTGATGCGCTCCAGAATATACAATTCGTCATCGATAAACGCACCCATATCACCGGTACGCAGCCGTCCCTGCGGGAATCGATCGATTAACTCGGCGCTACCTGATACGTATCCCAGGGCAACCGAAGTGCCGGTTATAGCAATTTCACCGGCTACCCCCTGCTCTCTGATGGCGTTGCCCTCTTCATCAACTATCTCAACCAGCATGTCCTCGATCGCGCGCCCTGCAGTACATACTGCGATCATCTTGCTGGCATCGTAATCGACCATTTTGGAGTCATCAAAGGTCATACTGTCCAAAATTTTAACCGGTTCGTTGATGCCGATCGAATCTGCATCGAGGCATACAAACTGCGACACCTTGTCCGGATCGGTCATAGTGGTAATTATGGTGGACTCAGCCAGGCCATATGCGGGGCGAATGGTTTGCGGCGTGATGCCACAAACCGCAAACTTGTTGCAGAAAGAATTAATGGTGGACACACGGATTGGCTCAGCGCCTATGAATAGATGCTTGACCCCGCTGAGGTCCATTTCGGCGGCGTCTTTGTCCGATACCAGCCGTGAGCAATAGTCAAAACCGAAATTAGGCGCTGTGGCGATGGTACACCGGTAATCTGACATGCCTTTCAGCCAGATCGACGGACGTTTTACAAACTGTGTCGGTGTCATAATCAACAATGGGTAATTATTGCCGAAACTGAACAACACTGTGCCCACCAGTCCCATATCATGAAACAGTGGCAACCAGGTGGCCATGCGCTCATTGTCATCCATATGCTGGGCGTGACGTATGCCCACGACATTGGCGATGATATTCTGGTGCGAAATGGCCACCGCTTTGTGGTCACCCGTGGAGGAACTGGTAGTCTGGAAAAAGGCCACATCCTCCGGTGCGGGGCTATGCTGGTTGGCCGATGCGTCCAGGGTTTGCCACTCGCCAGCCGGATTGTCACTGATCCTGAGCACCGTGATCTGCGGCGGAATTTCATCATGAAATTTTTCCGTCAATCCGGCCTCAAGCACCAATAGAGCTGGCTGTTCGAAGGCAAAACCCCAATGCTTGATCCGTTCGGTGAGTGCCTCATGGCTTCCGAGCGACAATGGCATGGGGAATATCATCGGAATCGCACCAACCGAAATGGCTCCATAAAACGCCACTAGCGTTGCATAAGGAGTGTGACAGGCGATCATCACTACCCTGCCGGCAATGTCGCCGGGTGATTCCAGCAACTCGGCACCAAAGGCAAAGGCGCGCTTGCTCAGGTCGCCGTAGCTAACAGGGAAGTAGCTGCGACGGGAACCGTCCCAGCAGTGCAGTGCTTTATCCTCTGCAGGCTGAGCAGCGTGCCGCGCCATTACCTCCGGCAGTGTTCGTGCTTGCATCGTGTCAGCGCCTTGAAATTCGTTGCAGCCCGGATTGTCTAGCTGGTCGCTGTCTTTTCCTTGATCAGGGTAATCAGGTCAGCAATGGTGGCCACATTGGCCGACTCCGCATCTGACAATTCAAAACCGAACTCTTCTTCTATCACCAATATCAATTCGATACGTGCAAATGAATCCAGGCCGCTGTCCTCTAGATTCAGGGCTGGATGGATATCAGTGGCATTTAACTTGGTTTTTTCAGCAATCAACGCACTCAGGCGTTGCTCTATATTGTTCTGGTCGCTCACGTATTACCCCTTTTTAATAGGCATTTTTAGTGTCAATGCGGGGGTCTGGCGACCCCGGCTGGCAAGGGCTGGAACTATTACAAATATTAACTTGATAGTAAAGCCCAGCGGCACTGCAAAAAACCTCAGGTGCCTACTTTGACGGTTTTAGCATCAATAACGAAGTTTTGTTTTTATAGGCCTGGTAGGCTGCATCATCTGCCCATTTCCGATCCGCCTTCTGCTCCAGTTTATTCACCCCACTGATATAGCGGATTAGCAGGTACACAAACAACGGGGAAATCAGGGTTATATACTGCCAGCCCTGCAGTGCCGGCAGTGCAATAACTGCAATGCCAAACCACAACACCATTTCCCCAAAGTAATTGGGATGCCGCGACCAGGCCCAGAGTCCGCTGGATATAAAGCGACCGGCATTCTGCGGGTCACGTTTGAATTGAGATTTCTGTTGGTCGGCAATCACCTCAACGGCGAAACCGAAAATCCAGATCAACACTCCAATGGCACCAATAACGCCAATTGGCTCTCGGTTGCCTCCGGTAATGACGGCAAGTGCACAGGCCGCAGTTAACACCACCCATAGGGCCTGTATGGTCCACGCCACCAGAAAACGCCAGGGATTGGGCTTGATGTCATCAAAACGGTCGTCCTTGCCATCGCGTGAGATTCGGGCAAATAGGAAAGACCCCAGTCGCAGCGACCACACCACCACCAGCGCAGCAACAATGAGCGCCCGGGCATCCAATTGCGTGCTGAACAACAGCGCTACCGCGATCACAGATAAAT